>NZ_JAAOHT010000018.1:0-57110 GCF_011440255.1 Haloarcula sp. JP-Z28
CCACGCACGAGCGCAGGTCTTCCTCGCACTGTGTCTTCGCCTGGTCGTCGCAATCACCAATTACGAACGCGGAGACAATCCGGGAAGCACGATCATCACGGTGTGAGAAGAGTTCTATGACACCCTCGATTAGTATACAGACTAGTTTAGCATCGGTTAATTACCAGCTCATTTGCTAATATTTATAGAAAACAAACAATTTTAAGAAAACAATCAATTCTGGCCCAGTTTCCCGTCTAAATGCTCTCAGAAGGGTTCTGAATGCATCAAAACAGTACCGCTGCACAAGAAATATGTCACAGGCTTCAGTAATGTTTCAGTAATGGTAAAAATACCAATAGTAAAGCCGATTGCCATTTTCGTGATGGCAGTCGCGTTGATACTCGCTGGTCCGGTATCAGTGATGTCCACTGTCGGGGCAACCCCAGTTGCCGAGAGTCAGTCAGTCTCGGTGACCGAAAACGTCGATGTGTGGGAGCGGTCCCCGCTCACGCTGCGAACGACCTCAGAGGGGCCGACCACGATAGTGGCACCGCGGACGTTCATCAACGTCGAATCAGCTGCGACTGGCGACCTACCGCTCAACAAGCGGACGGCGACGATCCATGAGCGCAACGAGTCGATAAACATGTCCTTCGAACCGAGAATCGGTGCCGGGACGAGGGCACTTGCCGGCGACGAGGCGCAACTACTGGCTGTCAAGTTGGATGAAGCCCCGACCACCGAAGGGGCAAACACCAGCGATATCCCGGGCTCACTCGGAGACGTCCTCGCAAACAACTCGAATATCACCTCGTCGGAACTACTTGATGATGCAGAGGGCGTTGGAGTGATAAGTGACGAGGGTGAACTAAACGCGTCCTACACCCCCGAGTCAGGCGGTGTCTACGCCTTCGCCTTGGTGACTGTCGACAGTGGCGAAGAGGGGCTGTCTGTATCTGACGGTAACGTGTCGGTGAATGGGAACGTGACTGTCGTCGGTGTCGAGCAGGCGGTTGTGCAGGACAACGCTTCGACCGTCGAGCCGACGCAGAACCCGGTCAATCCCGGAGACAGCGTCACGCTAGACGTTGCAACGGAGATAGAAGATGAAAACGTCACGCACGCAGTGGTGCTGGTAAAGCAGGGCGAACTCCAGCAGCAGTCGAGTACGGTGACGGTATCTGGTGAGCTAAACGAGAGCTTCAGTCAGGACCAGATCACTGTCGAAAATTCCTTTGACAACGTCAGCGGTGTTGCGACAGTTGATGACAACATCAGTATCGCAGGTGTCAATCTCTCCACAAACCAGTCGATACCTGCAATTGGGGTACAGGGTCTATTCGGCACAGTGGTTTCCGAGGCCGAATCGGATGCCGACGGCGAGGTCATCCACGCCTCTGCAACGGTCGTCAGCGCTGACTCCGACGCCAACGTAACTGTTGAGACGCTGGATTCCTGGCCGAACGGTGCGTATCAGTACGTCCACGTCGCAGTCGGTACCGAGTCCGGTACCATCAACTCTGATACCGGGACGGTAGCAATAAGTCCGGGCGGCGGCCCTGATAACGGTGGTAGCCCGGGTAACGGCGGCGGTCCACCGGATAACGCTGGCGGGCCGAATAACACTGCGGATGACGACGAAGACGAGGAAGAATAACTGATCGGGCGGCCGTCACTGGCCGCGTTCACCGAATAAGTCACACATTTCACCATCGACTTTTACTGCATCAGACCGACCCCACAGCGATATCTCATCCTGCTTACTCCACATACGGGTACGTTGTCGATTAAATGGCCGCAAACCGTCGCTCTCCTGTACAGTTCTCATCATTGCGAATAGGGTGTCGTCTCAAGACACGATTCGGGATTCGCGCTGTAAAATCCCAAGACAGTGTCGACGTGTTTTGCAACCGTTATATGACACTGTGTGGCGCTGAGTGTCACTGCATAAGAATTATACCGCACCCCTCCGAAAAAATTCAGTAATGTATAAAACACCAAGAGGGAAACATACTGTAATTTGTGCGATTACAGTGCTGCTGGTGTTGGCGGCTCCCTTGTCGGTAACGTCGGCGGCGGCAACGCCAGTAGATGATGGACAAACGACGGCAGTGACGGAAAACGTGGATGTGTGGGAGCGGTCACTGCTCCCGCTTCGGACGTCTTCTACCGGCCCAACAGCGATAGCAGCCCCAGAGACGTACATTAACATCGAGTCTGCACAGACCGGTGACGTTCCCCTCAACAGGGACGAGTATACGATTCACGAGACGGGCGAGTCAGTGGATCTTACGTTCGAATCAACTACGGGGGCTGGAACCACTGGACTAGCTGGCGACGAGGCACAACTGCTTGCTGTTAGACTCTCTGAAGGCCCAGAATCGGCCGGATTTAGCGAAGGAAGCGTCAGAACCGATCTAGCGAGTATCTTTACGAACGATTCCAACGCCAACTCGGTCGAACTGTTAGACGACGCGGAAGGTGTCGATTCAATAGATGACAACGGTGTGCTCGAAACCTCGTACACACCTGACTCGGGCGGTGCCTACGGCTTCATTCTGGTCACTGTCGATGACGGACAGGGCCTGTCCGTTTCGGACAACAATGTTTCGACCGATGGCAACGTGACCGTTGTCGGTGTCGAACAGACGATAGTTCAGGAAAGCCCATCCACGGTCGAGACGACTGCCGATGATGTCGCCGCAGGGGATAACGTCTCACTCGATATCGAGACCGAACTAGAAGACGACGCTGTCACGCACGCCGTGTTGTTGTTCGACGAGGACGAGCTGCAACAGCGAACGAGCACCGTCCGGGTGACCGGCGACATTGATGAGAATTTCTCCGAAGATCAGGTCACGGTCGAGAACTCCTTCGACGGCGTCAACGGTGTCTCGTCGATGGATGATGACGCCACCTTTTCCGGTGGGGACTCGACAACAGTAGGGGCGATGCCGTCCGCGGGATTGATTGGCCTGTTTGGATTTGTGCTCTCTGAAGCATCGCCGGATTCAACCGGTGATGACATGATGCAAGCCTCGGCGACAACAGTATCTGATGCCGCCGATACGACCGTTGATGTCGAAACGCTCGATTCCTGGTCGAACGGGACGTACACGTACGTGCACGTTGCCGTTGGCGAAGACTCCAACGAGATTAGTTCTACCACCGGAACGGTCACACTGTCAGATTCGGATGACGGCAGTGACAGCAACGACGGGAACGACGACAGCGACGACAACGACGGAAGTGACAACAACGACGGAAGCGACAACAACGACGATAACAACAACGGAAACGACAACAGCGACGACAACAACGACGACAACAATAACGACGGAAGCGACAACAACGACGATAACAACAACAACGGAAACGACAACAGCGACGACAACGACGACAACAATAACGACGACGACGACGACAACGACAACGACAGCGACGACAGTGATAACGGAGATAGCGATGAGGACAGCGGGGACGACGACTCCGATAACGAGAGTACTGAAGAAGACACGGCGGACGAAACTACGACTGACACCGACACCGAGGCTGGAGGCGGAGCGGACCCAACGGAAGCAGCTACGACCGCAGGTGGTGGGGCACAGCAACCCGACAACACGGACACAACCGGAACAGAGGGGACGGTCGAAACCACGAGTTCGAGCGGTCCCGGTTTCACCGTCCTCGTCGCGGTGCTAGCACTGCTAGGCGCCGGGTTCCTGGCACGGCGCGACTAACGACCGCTCCAGTTTACGCAGCGGTTTCGGTTATTCTCTGACGCGATCTTCTTTCCCGCTGTATACCTATCCGAAGTCTACGTTTTGCGGATAACTGAACTATCATGTCACCAACGGTTGCAGACACAATGTTGCTGAAAGGAGTAATTTTATATTATTTTACATATAACATGACAGTGTAAGGTACATACAATGGGGGACTACGCAAAGCCATCCCGTGCGGCGAAGATCAAGTGCATCAAGTGTAACTCACCGGTCGTGCTCACCGTTGACGACGAGTACATCTGTGTCAACTGCGGCGAAGCGCCGATCGAATCCGCGGCCCCAGCCTGAGGCAGCCGTTTTACTTTTTCCCTGGGTTCAGTGCTGGAAACAGCAGCGGCGACATCTGGCTGCTAACTTGAGTCTGCCGCTGGCGAACCGCCACTTCGGCTTACAAGGACCGATAGACGAAGCGCTAGCGCAGTGGTATCTCTACTGTGACCCGTTTGTCGCTCCGGTACACCGTCACGAGACTGTAGCTGACGGCCACTCCGAAGACAATCAGAGGGACGGCAAGCGAGAGCAGGCTGTCAGGCGAATGCGCCGCAAACGACGGCGTTCTATCGGGGTTTGCCGCCAGCAACGGCCAGAACAGGTTCGGGAAGAAGTAGTACTCCATCCCGAGCCGCGCAATCGGATAGAAGTCACCCGCGATGTGTGAGAGGTAGCCGGCGGAAAACACCATTCCGTACTGCCCGTAGCCACGGCGGGCAGCCAGCAGTACAACGACGGTGAGGACAGGTAGCGAGACGACAAGCGAGTGGGCCAGCATTCGCCCGCTCGGAAGGATAGCGAATGTCCACGCGAGCGGCTTGTCGATTACATCCGGCAGTTGCGTCGCGACAAGCAGGAGCAGTACCACCGGCCCGGACGGGAGGCGACGCCACCGAGCCACCGTATACACCGTCAGCGGGACGGCTGCGAGGAGGAAGTGGCCTGCGGGGTACACCGTGAAACAAATGGGCCGAGAAAACAAAAGCTGTTCGCCGGATTCGATGTTCAAACCGCAGACAGCCGGACAGCCCCGTTTTACCGGGGTCGTGCTGTCCTCTACGAGAACGTGGGTCAGCCGGTAACGTTCACCCAGAGATGGACTTCACGGTACGCGGTCGTCTGGTCCACGGTCTCGGGTGGTGAGCCACGGTACAGCAGGTACTGGAGCCGGAGTCTCTCCCCAGTCATCTCTGGCTCCACCTCGTGCTGGCGTTGCCAGGTTTTGTTGTGTCCCAGCGTCGGCTGGAAACGCCGTAGCTCAGACCGCTCCCGGACTTGCGTTTCGTTGCCGACGCGCTCGACGCGCTGTAACTCGGCGATAACGGTGTACTCCGTCTGTTCGTGTTCTTGGTTCCCGATACCGACGATCAACGAGCGGCCTTCGCCCCGCTGAAACTCCGTTGGGTAGCCGTCAGCGACGAGTTCGCCGTCTTCGCCCTCCGTCAGCAGGTAGAACTCGCTGAACCGCTCACCGTCCTTCGGCACCGTGACAGCGTACCCGACACTGGCGGCTGCAAGCAGGATGCTCAGGACTAGCAGCACGTTCAGGGCGGCGTCCGTCCGCGAGGCCGGCGAAAATAGCTCCTCACGTCCGGCACTGAGCCACGCACGATACGGAACGCGGAACCGTTCGTCGGCGGGCAACGCCCAGCGTCGGACAGCCGCGACAGCAGTCAACACGAGCGTCAGTCCACTGAGCGAGACGAGAATCGGAAGCAATCGGATGCCCCACGGCGTGAAGTTCAACACCAGACCGACCAGCGGAACGAGAGCGATGCTGAGCCCGAACGAGAGTGCAGTCCGTTCGATCCCGTCGATCCCGTCCGCTTGCGGGTTCGAAACGGTTTCACCGTCAGTACTGGGGCCGCTCCCGGCTTCTGGAAACAGCGCTGCAATGAACGCATAGCCGGGGATAAAAAGGACAAACACAAGCCCGGCGATGATACGGACCGGTGTTTCGGAGACGACCGGCAGCAGGGCGGCCAGATTCGTCAGAATTACAACGCCGACAACGCCTGCTAGATCGGCCGGGAGGTGGCGGAGCTGGCGCGGCAAGAGTAGTTTCCACGCCTTGGTTTCAGCCATTGGCAGTGAGTCATATCGGCACGGTAAAAAAATAGCTGATTGCTTCGCTTTCTGTCTCAGTCCATAATTGCAACTGTCTCCGGTAAGCCAACCGAACGCATTTTATCAAACCGGGAGAATACCTCGGTGTGTTCCGGAGCCAGTCGTTGGCCGTGTTTACTATTTTGACCATACTAGGGCTTACAGCGGGCGCTGGTGGGGTGGCAGCGATGGGAACCGAGGTCGGGGGGCCGGCTCTGGACCGTCAGGTGGAGACCCCGGGGGACAACAACGAGACGCAACAGGAAAACCCGGATTCGGTATCAAACGGTGAGTACAGTGACGAAACAGCCGCCTGGTTAGCTCGGACAATGGGCGGGCGGCTGGAAAACAGCAGTATTGCGCTGTCGAACGCCCAGTACGACCAGGCCCGGTCGGTCCTCGGTGACGACTACGACACGCGTCTAGAGCAGTACGTTGAGGTCGCCGGAGACACGTCGTCGGAGACGGACGACACCGCGGCGAGGGAGTTCGAGGCTGCGCGCGAGAACCAGCGGAATCTCACGAACGAGGTCCAGCGGTATCGGCAACAGTACGCGGCGTATCAGACAGCACGCGAGCGCGGTAACGAACGCGAGGCCCGCATCACTGCGCGTGCGATGGAGCGAACAGCGTCGAACATCAGCGACAGAGGCGACGAACTGAATCAGAACTTCGAACGGATCGAGAACACCACATCTGTCGACCTGTCTTCTGGACAGACCGAGATCAATGAAACGACAGCGAACATCACGGCGACGCAGGCGGCTATCCGTGAAGAGACGCTCGTCGGAACGACACTTGCGGTCCAGTCGGTAGATTCGACCGCATCATTCAGTGACCCCGGAACAGTCTCCGGGCAGATACAGACTGAGAACGGCTCAGTCATCGCGGACAAGGCGGTCGCACTCAGGATCGAGAACCGGACGCGGACTGTGCAGACTGATTCGAGCGGCGTGTTCGAAACGCAGTACCGGCCGCGCTCGGCCAGGCTGGGGTCGCAATCCATATCGATCGAGTATGTCCCAGAGGCTGACTCGGTGTACCTGTCCGACAACGACACGTTCACCATTGACGTACAACAGGTAACCCCGGACGTGACGAGCGACATTGCACCGGACGTGGTGGGATACGGCGACCAACTCAACGCCACGGCGTCCGTGATAGTCGCGTCGGACGGTGTCGATGCGGTCCCGGTTGAGTTTGCTATTGGTGACACTGTCATTGCACGGACGACGACCGGACCGAACGGCACTGTCACAGAAACGATCCGACTCCCGGCGACAGTAAACGACGGGGAGCGTCAGGTCGTCGCCCGGGTTCCGTATGCAGACCGAGCGATTGCAGGCGTCCAGTCGGAGACCCCTGTTGTCGTCGTCGAGACTCGAACGAACCTCTCAGTGAGTGCATCACGCACGGATGGCGGGGCTCTCGTCAGGGGGCAACTCCAGACCGTTGCTGGAGACCCTGTGACGGGTCGCCCGGTACGCCTGCAGATCGGTGCTGGCGGAACACAGCGGGTCGAGACGAACCGGAACGGGTCGTTCCAGACCGTTTTCGAGAATCCGCAGAGCAACGAGTCCGTTACTGTTACCGCCACGTACGACGAGTCGAGGACAAACCTCGGTAACGCGACTGCAACGGCAACGCTGGCGGCCGGGTCTGGCGGCGGCAACCCACCGGTCGGCTCAGACGGGAACCCGGCAGCAGCCTTCGGGAACGCGGTTATCGGCTCCAGCTGGCTGCCCGTCTTCGGCGGCGGGGTAGCGCTCGCGGTTGTCGTCGCCGCTTGGTTTGTCGTGCCACGGGTCCGCCAATCCCGGGAGACGGACTCGCCTGTCCCGACGGAGACGGGTGACACGTCAATGACTGACCCTAACCCATCGGCGACGTCGTCAGACGAAACGACGCCGACATTCGAGGACCGCGCCGAATCGTATCTGGACAGCGGGAACTACGACGCCGCAGCGATGGTCGCGTACACCACAGTTCACGACGTGCTAGCAGTAGAAAACGGGATTGATCAAGGGGCAACGCACTGGGAACTCCTCCAGCGGAGCCAGGAGCACGGCGTTCCAGAGGACCGGATGGCAGATCTCGAAACAGTGGTCGAAACCTTCGAGACCGCAGCGTTCGCGCCGACATCAGTCGACCGGTCACAGGCCGAAGCGGCTGTGGACCGCGCCCGCGAGATCAAGTCGAACGGGGACCGCTGACCGTCCAGTCCCTGGCCTTCGTTGCTGTGGTCCGCAATTCTGTTTGGAACTGCTGTCTTCAGCGCGCACCAGCGGAAACGAGTGACGCGTACGAACTGTTGGATCTGATAGTGGCAATCCTGCAGTCGTAGTTCGTCGGTGTCGGGATCGGCGGGTCGGCGGCCGTTGCTACCGACAATGCAGGGATGCCCATGTAAATTCAGACGAGGACAGTAAGCACGACGGGGCCGTCGGAATGCGGTAACTATCTTACACCCACCCGCTGTAGGACCCGCCAATGAGTGACGGCCGGACGGGACGAGTGCTGCTCATCGTGGCTGTGCTGGCCGTGGCAGCCGCGGCCCGACTGACGACGCTCCACTGGACACCGCTGCCCTCGACGCTAGACGGATTCGGCTACGTCGCGCTGGCGAGAGACACGCTTCGGACGGGGACGTTTCCACTCACACGGTTCCGCGCGGACAACATCGTGTTTATTGCTGTGCTGACGGTCGTCGGTTCGCTTACCGGTGAGCGGCCGCTGTACATCGCCCAGCCGGTCGTCGCGGTCACCGGTGCAGCGTCCTGTCTGACGGCGATGGCGCTAGTCAAACGCCTCGCACAGTCGAGTCGCTGGCGTCACTCTCGGACGACGCTGGCGATGGGCGTGGTCGGGATGGGGCTCGCAGTGGAGGGAATCTATCTCCGTCGGACTGGCCAGACCGACGAAGAAGCGCTGGCCTTCCTCTTGCTGCCACTGTTTGCGATTGCCGTCCATCGGTTGCTCACGACGGAGCGATACAGGCGTCGCTGGGGGGCAGTCGTGGTCGTCCTGTTCGCTGCTTTCCCGCTCCTGCATACGTTCAGTTCGCTTATTGCCGGGCTGGTACTGACAGGAGTGCTAGCCGCCCACCTCGCTATGATTCCGTCGCGTCGTGACGCTGTTACTGCACTCGCCGTCGTCGCAGGCTTCTGGGTGTATATGTGGGGGTACTACCGGTTCGCGGAGCAGTCCCAGCTGGTGGTTCCCTACGTCGACCGTATCAGCGCGTATCCGGGGCTGTTCCTGGCCTGGGTGGTCGTGCTGGTGGCGACGCTTGTCTGGTTCCAGCGGACGAGCGCTCGCCTGCAGCGGGTGACCGTCGGCGGCGCGGTCGGTCTCTGGTTCCTGACGCTCGGCGCGAACGCGTTACAGACCGTGTTCCCCGGGACACAGACCACGCCGACCGGCCTTCTGGTGCTTGTTGCGGCCTTCGCTGTCCCGGTGGTGTTTGCGGTCGTTGGCCTCCCGCGCGCGAGCCGCGACCGCCGGCTGGTCGGCCCGGTCATGCTTGCGCTGCTGCTAGCGCCGATCGTTATTGTGTACTTCTCGTTGACCGCCTCGCTGACGCCGGAGTACTACGGGACGGCGCTCCGCGGACAGACGTTCGTCCATCTGCCCGTGTTCGTGCTCGCTGGCATCGGCATCGCGTCAGTTGCCTATCGGCGGTCGCCATCACCGGACGGCGGACTTGGGTCGCCAAAGGCCCATAGCCACCGACTCGCAACAGTTCTGACAATCGTCGTCGTGGTCGCCGCAGTCGTGACGATGCCTATCGCGTTCGTCAATCTCGACACGCTAGCGTTCCCGACAGGGGCGACCGAATCGCAGTTCGCAGCCGCGACGTTCACCGCAGACCACGTCGACGAACAGTGGGCTTCCGACCATCCGTTCAGCCGTATCGTTGACCTGTACTATCCGGGTTCAACCAACGGTACGTACCAGCCGACCGCCCGATGGCTCGGTGGCGGGATGGAACCCAGCTGCCCGACGCTGTCGCGGGCGTCGTGGGGGACAACCGGGGCGCACCTGTTCCCGGCAGGAAGCGAAAAGACCACGCCCACGGCGCTGGAGGAGTGGCGGTACGAGAACGACGTAGTCTATGACACCCGGGGGCTCGACTCCGTGTACCTCGTTCGCCCCGGCGGGAACCGAACAAACTGCTGAGCGCACACGGTTCGTGGGGGCCACCTTATGTCCATTTTTCCCGTGTATGTAACCGTGGCATACAATACGGGGCCGGCAGAAAGGCCGACAATGACTGACCCCGTCCTCGTCGGCTCAGGGCTGTGTGTCACACGACGGGGCACCAAGATTCTCAATGGCGTCTCACTTACCGTCGGGTCCGACGCGGCAATGCTCGTGCAGGGACCTAGCGGGGCCGGGAAGTCGACCCTGTTCAACGTCCTCGGACTCCTAGAACCACCGTCTAGCGGTCGATTGGAGGTCGCCGGCCGAGATGCGAGTGCCCTGTCCGAACGCCAGCGCGCTAGCCTGCGGCGGACGACGCTCGGGTTCGTCTTCCAGGACTTCCAGCTCATCGGTGACCTGACCGCCCGCGAGAACGCGTCGCTCCCGCAGGAACACGCGGGCAACCGTGACCCCGACTGGCTGGACACGCTGTTCGAACGACTGGGCATCGCCGGACTCGAACACCAGTACCCCGCGACGCTGAGCGGGGGCGAGAAACAGCGGGTCGCTATCGCACGAGCGCTTGCAAACCGTCCCGAAATAATTCTCGCCGACGAACCGACCGGGCAGCTAGACCCGGACACCGCCGAGTCGGTGCTAAACCTCCTGTTCAGTATGAAGGA
This sequence comes from Haloarcula sp. JP-Z28, assembly GCF_011440255.1. NCBI lineage: Archaea > Methanobacteriati > Methanobacteriota > Halobacteria > Halobacteriales > Haloarculaceae > Haloarcula > Haloarcula sp. JP-Z28. Next base: position 10,691 of record NZ_JAAOHT010000018.1, read on the forward strand.
ATCGACGGAAACTGCACTCGTCGTCATCAGCCACGACCCGCAACTGGCACAGCGGTTCGACGAACGGCTGTTCATCCGCGGCGGCACGCTCGTCTCGGATACTGCCTCGACGCCGGACGCGAGCCCGTCAACGGAGACGAACTAACGAATCGATGGGATACAGAAACGCTCTCCTGTTTCGCTGGTCCAGACGAGATCGGCTCACCGTCGTCGTCGTCGCCGTGACGGCCGCGTTTCTCATCGGCACGGTCTTGCTGTTGTTCACCGCCGTCACGTACTCGGAAACGTTCGCCGAACCGCTTGCGAACTCCGGGACGGTCACTTACCACGACGCGGAACACGGCCCGCCGGAACCCGGTGAGGATGTCACCGTGCTCCCGACAGCGACGGCGACCACAGACGGGACCGACGTTCGTCTCGTCGGCATCCCACCCGATGCGCCCAGAGTGCTCATTGAGGGGTCGGCACAGTGGCAGGAGGGGCGATTACCAACACTTCCCGACGGCGTCGACGGCCGAGGACCAGTTTCCCAGCAACAGACCCGAACGGTCAGCGGGTCGAACAGCACCGTCTCGCTCACGGTCGTGCCACAGCAGCGGGGAACGACGTTCCTCTCGAACCAGTGGTACGCGACGAACGCCTCGACCGCCCAGCGGGTCGGCGTCACCGGCTACTTCGTCATCAACCACAGCCCGAGCGGAACCGGGCTAGGGAGCCTCCCGAACGAAGGGGCACCGCTTGTCAGCGCGCTCCTGTACGTCCTCGGCGGTTTAGAGCAGGTGCTCTGGGCGCTGGGTATCGCCGCGGCTGCCGGCGGATTGCTGGTTCTCATCGTCGTCTACAACGTCACACGGATGAGCGTCCGCGACCGACTCGATGCGATACGAGTCATCCGCTCGACCGGCGCGTCGGGGTGGCGTGTAGGGCTTCTGTTTACGCTTCGTGCCGGCCTTCTCGTCACGACCGGCGTCGTGCTGGGCTACGCCGTCGGACTCATCCTTATCAAGGCACTCGTCAACGTCGCGATTTTCGTCGGGCTCCCAATCGCGCTCGATATCACTGTCACCGGCCAGAGCGCTACTGTCGTCGCTGGCGTCGCCGGCATTTTTGTTCTGATGGGGCTGGTTGCCGGCGCGCTCGCGGCCTATCCTGCGGCGACTCGTCCACCGGCCTCTCTCGGAAACCGCCATACTCGGTCTGGCCAGTCCGGGCAGTCGACGCTTGCGACGCTCAGAAGCTGGGTCACACCGACATTCCTTTCGTGGCGCTCGGTCGTGCCGACGGCGGCGACGCTGACCGTGTTCGGCATCACGTTCCTGCTGGTTGTCTCGCTGGCCGGCCTCGCCTCCCCGCTTGGCGGTGAAGCGGGCGGAACTGGGACCATCACCGAAGCCGGCGCGCCCCACCCGCTGAACAGTCGGCTCGATGCTGAGTACGCCTCCGCCCTGAGTGCCGACGGGACGCCGGCCAGCCCGGAGATCATCTACGCTCAGGTTTCAGACGGCCAGCCGTACATGGCTCACGGGGCGAAGTACGATGCGTTCGCGAACGTCACTGGAGCCACGCTGGTCGAAGGCCAGCGACCACAGCGACACGACGAGGCCGTCATCGGGAGCGACCTTGCACAGACGCTCGATGTCGAGGTCGGTGACGAACTGACCGTCAGTGGGAGCGTCAAGCCTGGGGTTCGCCGGGTCACCATCGTCGGACGGTACGACGCCCCCAGAACGCTCGATGACTTGCTCATTCTGCCGCTTGACTCCGCGGCCGACTTGGCGACCGGGCCAGGGCAGGTCCACATGATTCGCGTCAAGGGCCCGGTGTCTGAGATCGACGATGCCGACGGTGTCGCGGCTAACCAGTCGGGCGCTGTCGTGACGGGGTTGTCAGGTCCGAGACGCGTCACAAAAGGTGACACAGTCAACCTCACCGTCGCCGTCCGAAACGTCGGCAACGAGCGGGCGGACCGGGAAGTCACAGTCCGGTATCAGGGCGACCGGCGAACAACGACAGTGGCTGTTCCGCCGGGACAGGAGCGGACTGGTACTGTCTCCGTTACCGCGTCGGAGCTGGGGACCGCAAACGCTACTGCCGGGGAGTACACCCACCCAGTGACTGTCGTCTCGCCGAACGCTATCGAGATTCCGAGCCAGTTGCCCTCACAGGCTCCGCCCGGGTCGGGACTCTCCGTCCCTGTCGTCACGAAAACTGGCGAGCGCGTTTCGAACGCCACCGTCACGGTAAACGGCCCGTCGCTCAGAACTGGCTCGAGCGGTGTTGCCGTTGTTCCCCTGCCACGCGAGCCGGGGAACTACACGATAACGGCCCGGTCCGGAAACCAGACGGCGACACACGATATTCAAATCGTCCGTGGAACTGAGCGGGAACTGTACGGGGAGCTGTCGATAGCTCCGTCATCGGGCTCGGTCCTGACGACGCCGACGCTCAGGGTCGGGCTCGCAAACCCATGGCAGGAACCGCTCACGCGCAACGTGGGCGTCATCGGTCCCGGTGTCTCTCGGAACCGGACCGTCTATATGCCGCCCGGAAACGTCACGCAAACGCGGTTCTCCCCGGACGGTGGACGTAGCCAGCCCGGAACGTACACCTATCGAATGACAGTCAACGGGACCACCCTCACCACGGCGGACTACGAGGTGACCGGCGACCGCCGGCTGGCATCTGCGGTGGCAAGCAGCGGGTCGTACGCGTCCGGAACGCCAATCGAGCGCTCCGTCGAGGGCGTGTTCGGGAACGTCCAGTTGATTCTCGGCGTCCTTGTCGTTCTCTCGGCGTTGAGTACCGTCGGCAGTACCACGGCGACGTTCGCACAGGGGGTCCACGCGCGCCGGCAGGCTATCGGCATCCATCGCTCAACCGGCGCGACGCAGTGGCGGGTCCTGCGAACGATTCTGGCCGATATCGCCCGGATAGCGATCCCAGCGACCGGTCTCGCGCTCGGCCTGTCGGTTCTCGCGTTACAGCTGCTGGAGCGGGCTGGCTGGCTCGTCTTCTTCGGCTTCCGTCTTTCCGCGCGGACGCCGCCAGCGATCCTCACAGCGATATTTGTCGGTGGCGTCTCGCTCGCCCTGTTCGGTGCCCTCGTCGCAACGGTGCCGTATCTGACGGCCTCACCGGTCTCGTTGCTCCCGAGTGGTGACCGAACGCGGACGCCCGACGACGAGTCGGTCGACGAAAGACAGCCTAGCGACGACTGACCGAGTCCCTAGCATAGGGATCAGCTTGTCCAGTGGGAATCTGAACCGTTGCCCGTCGGTCGGAACTTTGACTGTCTACCGACAAGAACGCCGTATCATGGCGACCCGACAGCGACAGCAGTTCATCTACGGGCATCTCATGTGGGTGCTTGGAACCATCCTCGTGTTGACCGTCCTGGATGCGCTGACACTGGAGCTGTTTTTCGTCGTCTCGCTGATCGGGTTTCTCGTTACTGTCGAACTGGTCGCACCGCAGGCCGTGTCGCCGCGCTGGCGACGGCGGCTCTGGTGGCTCATCGGGCTCGGTCTGGTGGGCTTTGCTTACGTGGTTATCAAACGTATCCTTGCAATTCTCCCGCCGGGGCTGATCTGATGGTATCGGAACCGTCTCCCGACGATTCCTGGCTCCCGTCGCTCACTCTCCCACAGCTACTGCTTGCCACCTACACTGCCCTCACGGTCATCGCGCTCGTCTACGCCGCGAGCACGTCTTCAGCGGCGTTCGGTGCGTATAATTCCCAGTGGGACGGGGCGGGCGAGCTTCGAACTGTCGCAGCTGATGCCGGTGCAAACGTAACCGTCGGAACGAACGTGAGTCAGTATCCGACGAGTGACGCGGACGGAACGGTTGCAGTCGTTCTCTCGCCGGCGGAGCCGTACTCGTCGAGCGAGCGGGCACGAATCGCGGAGTTCGTTCGAAGCGGCGGGACACTCGTCGTTGCCGAGGATTACCGCCCAGAAGGGAATTCCCTGCTCGCTGCCGTCGGTGCTGACGCGCGTTTTGACGGTCGCCCGGTGTACGACAACCGAAATTACTACCGCAACTCCTCGCTCCCGGAAGCGACGCCTGCCGGCGACTATCCGGAGACTGCCGGCGTCGATACTGTCGTCCTCAACTACGGCACGACTGTCAGGGCCGGCAACGCGACGCCACTCGTCAACACCTCCGAATACGCCTATCTCGACACCAACGGTAACGCCAACCTCGACGGTGCGGAGCAGTTAGCATCTCGACCTGTCGTCACGAGCGAATTGGTCGGCGACGGTCGAGTTATCGCCGTCAGTGACCCGAGTCTCTTCGTGAACGCGATGCTCGAACGAGGTGACAACCGACGGTTCGTCCGGAACATCGTCGCCGATCACGACACGGTCCTGCTGGATTACTCACACGCCAGCAGTATCCCGCCAGTGGCCGCTGCCGTCCTCGCCGTGCAGCGGTCGGACGCGTTGTTACTGTTCTGTGGCGTCGTGCTTGTCGGGGCGCTACTCGCGTACGACCGCCGTCTCGACGAGCCTATTCGGGATCGATTCCGCGAATACAGCGGCCGCGAGCCGGACCCGCACTTGTCCCGAGACGGCGTGGAAAAGTACCTTAGCGGCCGTCACCCGGACTGGGAATCCGCTCAAGTAAAGCGAGTAACGGAAGCCGTTATTAAACAGCGGCCCGACCGTCAACGTAATGACTGATCCGGCGGTACTGTACGGCCGTCTCAGAGAGGAGACGGAAACAGTTCTTATCGGTAACGAGCAGATTCTTCGACACATTACTGTCGCAATGCTTACGCGCGGTCACGTGCTTCTAGAGGGGGTTCCCGGTGTCGCAAAAACCACAATTGCCACGCTTATCGCCAACGCGACGGATCTCCAGCACTCTCGGGTCCAGATGACGCCTGACTTGCTCCCTGCAGATATCACCGGAACGACAGTGTATCACCAGCGAAACGGCGAGTTCGAGCTGCAGAAAGGCCCGGTGTTTACCAATCTGGTCATCGCTGACGAGATCAACCGCGCCCCGCCGAAAACGCAGAGCGCGCTGCTCGAAGCGATGCAGGAGGGGCAGGTGTCTATCGAAGGGTCGACGCTCGAACTCCCGACGCCGTTTACCGTCGTTGCGACGATGAACCCACTTGAGATGGAAGGGACGTTCAAACTCCCGGAGGCCCAGCGCGACCGATTCCAGATGAAACTCGTCACTGAGATTCCCAACTCCGAGGATGAGCGCGCAATCCTCGACCGGTTCGACGCGAATCCGACGCTTGATGCGGACTCTATCTCGCAGGTCATCTCTCGGGACAAACTTCTGGACGCCCGGACAGTGGTCCCTGAGACACATATCGAAGACAGCATCAAGGAGTACATTCTCGCTATCGTCGGCGCAACGCGGGACCACCGAAACGTCATTCACGGCGCCTCACCGCGGGCGACAATCGATCTGCAGAATACAGCGAAAGCGGTCGCTCGTCTGAACGGCCGCGAGTATGTCATTCCGGACGACGTAAAAGAGATGGCGCTCCCGGTGTTGCGCCATCGTCTCATTATGAACAGCGACGCCGAACTGAGCCAGATCACCGCTGAAGCGGTTATCGAGGAAATCCTCCAGTCGATAACGCCGCCGGGGTCTGACACCGACCACAGTGCGGATGTCGAGACAGCGGTCGGTGACGGCGGGACGAAACGCGACTCCGAATAGCGACCGGACCGCAGTTAGCTGGTTTCCGGGATTGTGGTCGTCTCTTGTTCCGGAGTCGCCGTGCCACTGGACTGCGCCGATGGTTGTTCGAGTGCGTCCCACGACACGGTCACGACGCCGCTGAAGCGCTCGTCATCGCGGGTGTCGACGGTAACCGGCCTGTCAAGGCCCGTGGCAAACCCCACCGCGAGCAGGGACACCACCGGATGATCTAGTCGGTGAATGTCACCGAACGCAGGATTATCGATGGCAATAGAAGCGGTTCGGTTCTCGCCACCGATTTCGATTGTTGTGTCGTCGACGAGTTCGAACTGCTCGGACAGGGCCGCAGTCAGCTGTGTCGCTATTGCATCGGGGTCGTCATCGAGTTCACCCGACAGGGTTCGCTCGAACTCGGTGTATAGCCGGACACCGGTCGGGGGAAGCGATATACCTTGCTCCGCTTCGACGCCCGTGACGAACAGCTCTCCCAACTGCTCCGGGTCGGGAACCGCGTACTCGACGTGCTGGGGGACGAACAGGCGCGCAGCCATCTCCGGGTGGGATGCTGTTGGGACATACACCGTCTCAGTCTGGAGTTCCAGTTCGCTGACAAGGTGCTGCTCGACATCGGCTAGCGTGTCGAACACCGTGTCACCGACCGACGCCGAAACGAATCGCTCGGGAGTGAGATAAAACGTGACGATGCCGGCGAACACACCGGTCCCACCGAACGCGATGAAAATAGTTTGCAGGGCCGGAAAAACGAACGCCGCTATGAGGGAGAGCCCACCGACCGCAAAAAAGCCCAATGCGGTCCGTCTGAACGTTGCCCGCTTTGCATGCGCGTAGGACTCGCGTAACCGGCGGTTCTCCTCTCGCAATACGCCTAGCTCCGCTTCGAGTGTCTGGCGATCCGGTACAACATCCGTTTGCTGGTCGCTGTCATCAGTTGATGCGTCCAGTTGCGAGGGCTCGGGTTGACTCATAGGAATTCACGATCCGAAGCTGCGTCTTCAGTCACGATATCGAGTTCTAGCAGCAGATAGCGATGGAGCAGATAGCCGACGATGGCAATCCCAACGAGGAGGGCGGACCCGGCCCTGAATGGGTCTAGGTTCAAGCGTCCGAGCGACAGCCAGGCGAGACCGCCGAGCAGTGGCACGACAAGCGCCACGAGGCTGCCAGCGACTCGACTGTCGGGTGTCTCAATAGTGACCGAAAGCAATGCGAGGAACAGGCCACCTTCGACAAGGACGAGCGATAGCAGTGACGGTGCATCAACTGCGATGAGCGCTATCTGTCCCAGCACGACCGCGAGAACGACTGTTCCGGACAGATAGAGCCCGCCCAGGACAACACCGACGAGGCCAAGCCATACCGGTCCACCTAGGACGAGCCCGCCTGCCGCGGCGACGATGCCCAGCAGGCCGAGCACGGTCGGCAGTGATTGAAGCGACCGTCCCCTCGCCAGTGCCATACTCATACGGACCCCCGCTGGTCTGTGTTCGCTGGGCTGCCGGACAGAATCGCCGAAATCTGGTCCGGCGACCCCACCTCGTAGGCCGTCACCGAGTCGATTTCGTTCAATTCACGCCGGAACTGGTCGAAGGCCCGATACCGCTCGTAGGCGGTATCGAGGTCCGTGAGGAGGTCCGTATCGAAGGCCACTGACGGCGTAATAAACACGACGACCTCTGTTGCGTTGCGTCTTGCCAGTCCAACTGTGTTCCGCAGTTCGTTCGGGTTGCTGTCGTCTGTACAAATGACCAGCAGGTCCGCGCTGCGTACCTCCTGTGGTGCCGCCTGCAACCCGTTGTACAGTGGCTGGTCGGGAAGGTGTCGCTTTGACCCAGCAGCGCTCCGATACGCGAGCAGCGTCGCTTCTATCGGTGATTGCGTGTTCGCCGCCGGATTTACCATCCCTGTCATCGTTCCAGTGTGCGTCGCTGTCGTGGTGGCTGTCGGCGGCGTCTCAGTTTCGGTGTCGAGGTCACTGATCCGATGCTGACACGACCTGTAAACCTCGGCTCGCGCTACTGGGACTCTCGATTCCGTCACGCCTGCGTCATCGATAGTCACGTACCCTAACGGGTCGCGGGTCGCTTCGGCACGCTGCTGGAACGCCGCTGCGACCGCTTTGAGATGCTCTAGCTTCGTTTCGCCAGGTGCGCCATCGCCCAGCGTTTGACGGTGATCAAGGACGAGGACCACGCTACGGTTACTCTCGGCCTCGTAGTTACGGACGTGTGCCTCGTCCAGTCTGGCAGTCGCCTTCCAGTCGACGTATTTCAGTGCGTCACCCGGAACGTATTTTCGAATTTCCTCGGCTGACAGGCCACCCGTCCGCCCGCGGGCATCGTGCTCCCCGACACCGCGTAGCAGCCGTTTCCCACTCTGGCCAACGTGAATCGGGCCGACCGACGGCGACTCGACTGTTATTTCGGGGCCGGGCCCCGTCGTGAACGACTGGGTAAACAGCCCAGTGCCGTCACTGACCGTCACTGTGGCTCCGGGAACGGTGTAGTTGCCAACAGTCTCCCAGGTGAGCGGGAGTGTCACTGATGACGACTGCATCGACGCACCGAGATCGACATCCGGAGTGGGGCCCGCTTCCATCCGCGCTGCGAGTGGAATCTGTGCTTCGATAGAAAGCGGCAGGTGATCGCCGGCAGCGTTGACCGATGCTTCAACTGTGTAGTTCGTTTCGGCGTCAGTCCGTATTCGGGACCGGTCGAGTGACTGGCTAACTGTGAGTTCGTCTTTGAGCCGAGAAACGCCACGAACGAACGCAAACTGCATCGCGAGCAGCCAGCCTGCGAGCCCGACGGCTCCGACGACTAAGAGGGGTGCATCGAGGAGCCCACCACCCACGATGAGGCTACCGATAGCAGTGAGCGTGAGCCAGAACCGCCGCGTAACACGCATTACGTTCCGTTACTGAATCGAGCCCATTGAAGATACCGACAGACATACCCTGGTACTTCGGCAGTACATCTGCATCCGATATCGAAATCGATACTGATACTCAGAGAATTACTTACTTAAACTCTGATCAAGAATATTGGTGTATAGATGTCGCAGAAGTCTATTTTGTCCCGGTTTTTGGGACTCTGTCTGAATGCGTCTTCTGGACTCAGTCTTAATATTGAAGCTAAAGACCCAGACGGCCCTACCGGCACCCGTCGTCTCACCGGCAACTGGTTCCGTAACGCGCCGCTGGTCGGCGCTGGTGCCATTGTACTCGTCACGCTACTTCTCGCCGGTGTCGTGTTTCCAGTCGCCGGGATGTCGCCGCAAATGAACACCACTAGCGGCGGTGGGGCCGATACGCCGAACGTACAGCAGGTTCAGGCCGATGCGAACGCCACTGATACAGATGGAGACGGACTGTCGGATTCGCTAGAGCGGTCTACTTATAACACTGACCCGACCGACGCGGACACGGACGGCGACGGCTATCCGGACGGCATGGAAGTCCGCTGTGAGCAGGCTATCCCGGATGCAGACCCACTCCGAACGGACATTTATGTCGAAGTCGATTCGACACAGGCAACGACGCTCAGCGATTCGGTCCAGACATCCATTGTCGAGACGTTTGAGAATGCACCCGTTTCGAACCCGGACGACTCCACTGGGATCGATATCCATCTCGTTACGGATGATACTAACCTTTCAGCTAACGGGACGGTTCACTCGAAATCCCGTGCTGGTTCCGGGAACGATATCTACGACTTCCGGGCCAACCATTCGGAGTACAGTTCTGACGGCTACTACTACGTCTTGCTCACCGATGATGTCGCCTACAACGGTGACGATTACTTCGTCGGCGCGGGACGGCCTGAAATCGCGGCGATGGAGCGGTTCGATTCGACGAAGGTCACCGCTTCGCTATTCATGCATGAATTCGGGCACGCGATGGGACTCGACGCCCATCAGGACGGTATCGATGAGGAGCGCTACTCCCGGACGGAGTACGATAGCGTGATGAACTACAACGGACTGTACAGACAACTTACCTATTCGAACGGTACCGACAGCGTGGGTCGAAACGAATGGCAGTTCGTTGCTGAGAACCGAACACAGCCTGACATTGTGTGCGCGGAGAACGGAACGTGCTCTAGCAGATGTACGCAGAACTGACTCGTCCGGAAAAGTGGCAGTCAACGATTAGCTGCTGTCTGCCAGCATGCTCATGAAGAACGACCCGAACACTGTCTGTAGCCCGAGTACCACGACTGTGGAGGCCAGAAGGGTCGCCGTGGCTGACGGCAACGCCGCTTCGCCGGCGAACAGCCACTGTCCGAACACGCCCCCGAGGTACAGAATTCCGACTGCGGCCGCGAGGATGCCGATCGACGCGCCGTGCTCCAACTGGAACTGCTCCCGTATCATGCCGACGAGTACGCCGTCGGGCTTGTTTATCGGGTTCGCAGCGATGGAACTGAACAGCGCGAGCGTCCAGACCTGATACCCGACGATTGCTAGCAGCGAGCCGCCGACCATCGTCTGTATGCCGAAGTTGACGCCACCGATCGACAGCTGGGCAATTGACAGCGACATCAACACTGCCCCGACAGAGACGAGCAACAAAGCCGGATACGAGAACAGGTAATCCGGCGCGTTCACGAGCATGAATCGGACGTGTCGCCAGCCGTCACTGAAACTGTCAAGCGTTTCCTCACCTTCCCGCTCGTGATAGATAATCGGGACCTCCTCGATGGTGAGATCGTTCGCGCCGGCCTCCATGATCATCTCGCTGGCGAACTCCATCCCGGTTGTCTCTAGCTCTAGCGTTTCGAGCGCATCCTTGGTGAACACACGGAAACCACTGTGTGCGTCGCTGACACCGGCTCCATAGAACGTGTTCAGGAAACGCGTCAAGAGCGGATTGCCGACGTATTTGTGTAGCGGCGGCATCGACCCATCACGGATTTCGCCCTCGAGTCGGCTCCCCATACAGATGTCCGCGTCGCCGTTCTGGACTGGCTCGAGGAGCTGTGGAATCATCTTAAAATCGTACGTCGTGTCGGCATCGCCCATCGCAATGTACTCTCCCCGTGCCTTGCCAAACGCGTAGCGATACGCATAGCCATAGCCCGGTTCGTCAGGTGTCACGACTGTCGCACCCCGCTCGCGAGCTAGCTCGGGCGTCGCGTCGGTCGAACTGTCGCTTATAATGATCTCAGTCGGGACGCGCAACTCCGAGATTGCGGTCTTGATCCAATCGATACATTCTACGATTCCTTTCTCCTCGTTGAGCGTGGGCATCACGACGCTCAAAACCGGCGTGACTTCGCTCTCGGGCGTAACGAGAAACTCGTCTGCAGTCTTGGCTGCGATCCCCTGTTGGTCTGCTTGATTTGCCTGATTTGCTTGTATTGTCATTCCCGTACCTCGGCTGTAACTGGTGCGTCTAGCGACATGCGCTCTCCACTCCCCTGAACGGCTTTCGATGAATACGGCTGGTAGGCCCCATTTTATTTGATTTCAATGGCTCATTTCTGATAGGTACCGCATGGTTCCCACACAGGGTATCATGTCAAAGCAGCATATAATAAAGCTGTTGGGTGGGATAATCCATGATTAATAACAATAGTCAGCATGAGAACTGCTATTCTCCTCTGATTGTGCATAATTTCTTTCGACCATGATGAGATTGTTGAATGGGCACCTATCAGTAAACGACACTATTCACGCACTAATGTACGTTATGAAGCATACATCTGTCAGACTAGCAGACTATATCAGCAGCGGACTTCGCCTACAGAATTCCAAATAACACAATACAACAGCCAGCGAGGCAGCCACGTTTGCAGGAGTTGCACTACACTGAGAAGCTAACGAGAGACTAAGAAAAGCGGCTCAGGTATTGTCTACAGTCGGTGAAAACTCACCAATTCGGACAGACATGCTCTAGGGACGGCCACCTGATTTCATCTGCCGGTCGGTAGCGCTGGGATTTCGATTGCCGAGTGCCTTACACTGGGCGGCGAAGTCGGTTCCGTATCTCGCCACCAGCAGCGTGTAGCCGCGGCAATCGATCCTCTGATGCGCGGACCAACGTTGTGACGCTTAGCCCAAGGACGTAGACAACTCCCAACAGCATGATAATCGAAATGTCCTTGCTAAACTGAAGCGCTCCACGTATCGATGCCATATTCGTACATATCCGAGATGAGTATAAGCCGTTGGGGTCCAATTATTAATTTTTGTAACTGGGCGGGCATCGTCGCCCAGAGCCGTAGATTTAAGCCACTCCATGTGTTAAACAATAACATGGCCACAGATCAGTCCGAGGGGGCCAGCCTGCACGTGCCACCACTGGAGAATACGGCGTTTTTCTCCATTGAGGACGATGACGGCTACGTCCGTATTGAACAGTCGCTGGGGAATCAGGTCCTGTACACGCCCAATGAGGCACGGGACATTGCCGAAGCCATTCTTGATGCCGTTGACGAGGCTGTCGAAGAGGAGTAACCCATCGCCGACCGTCGGTCCTGTTTTGCTGGAAGGCGAGATGGTTTGAACACGGGCGGTCCAGCATCAGATATGACAGATGCAAGCCACCGGGCGGCGGTTGCCGAGCGAGCGGCCCGCGCTGGCGGTGTCGTTGCCCGCGAGCAGTTCCGGGGCGACCTCAGTGTCGATTCGAAGGCCAACAAGAACGACCTCGTTACGGAGACGGACCGCGACGCCCAGCGGCAGGTCGTCGCCACGATTCGAGCAGAGTTCCCTGACGACCGATTTCTCTGTGAGGAAGACCTTTCGACGCGGGCCGGGCCCGAGGCTGACCGCGAGCCTGAAGCGGTCGATAGCGTCCCCGACAGTGGTTCCCTGTGGGTCATCGACCCGATCGACGGGACGGCGAACTATGTCCGTGGGATGCGCTTGTGGGGGACGGCCGTCAGCGCAATTGTCGACGGTAAGCCGGTCGCATCAGTGACCTATCTGCCCTCGTACGGTGACCTCTACGCCGCCGGCCCGGAGAGCGGTACGCGAGGCGGGACCGAACTCGCGGTAAGCGGACGAACCGACCCGGAGACCTTTGCCGTGGCTCCTGTTGGCTGGTGGGACCGCGATGACCGAGATGAGTTTGGTCGGTTGTGCAGCGCTGTCGGCGACCGCTTCGGCGACATCCGTCGCCTGGGTTCGTTCCAGGCAACGCTGGCACACGTCGCCGACGGGGCGCTTGAGGGGCTCGTTTGCACGCGCCCGATGGCACCCTGGGATACGCTCGCCGGCGTCCATATGGTCCGACAGGCTGGTGGCATGGTCACTGACCTCGACGGTGAGCCATGGACCCACGACAGCGATTCCGTCGTTGCCTCCAACGGTGAGGCACACGAGGCCTTCGTGGCGGCCGGCAACGAAGCGCTCAGACAGAACTGAACACACTTGCCCCGCGCAGTTCAGTGCCGCGCGAAATTCCGCGCCACGCACACGGGACCGGAACGCTAAAACCGCCTGCCACCGGTCACTCGGCCATGGATACGCTCGAGCGAGCCGTTGATGAGTACGGGCCCGGCCAGCTCTGGGTGGGCTCTTTTGTTGCAGTCCTTCTCGTCGCGGTCGGCGCTGTTACGGCCGCTCCACAGGCTGTCTGGGACCGGTTCCTCTGGCAGTACTTCTGGGGGCCAGTGTACGCGGACGCCAAGTCGGCTAGCTGTGCCGAAATGACTGCGTCCGGCCCACAACCGCTGTACGATGGCTGTACGGCGGCCATTCAGGAGGGGCGGCTCATCGCCGAACCGGGATACACTATCGTCTCCGAAATCGGCTATATGCTGATTCTAGTGTACATGCTCGTCGGCGTCTACTTCCTTCTGGAGCGACTGGACATCGCCGAAGACCCGAAGCTCTACTTCGCGTTCGTGCCGTTCATGCTGCTTGGCGGTGCGTTGCGGACCGTCGAAGACGCAACCGACCGCGCAGTCGACGCCGGAGTGTCACCGATCGTTGAGTACCCGCTCAGTTCGCTCATCATCAGTCCCGTGATTTACGGCACGGTATTTCTGCTGACCCTGCTCGTCCTCGTCGTCTGCGTGGACCTCGAACAGCGTGGGGTCGTCGACAGCTACTACCGGACGACCGGCGCTATCGGCGGGGCCTTTGTCGCCGTGACGCTTCTGTATCTCACGTTTGTCGCCCTCACCCGCGAGTACGCCACGCTGTACCCGTCAGTCCTCATCACGACTGTCGCACTCGCGTCGGCACTGGCGTACGGACTGTACCGCCTGTTTGAGTCCTACCGCCCGGTACTGAACGACGGAACTGGCTATATCGGCCTGCTGGTCATCTGGGGCCACGCAATCGACGGTGTTGCGAACGTTCTGTTGGCCGACTGGCTCGACGCACTCAATGTCCCGCTAACGTACTATCCGAAACACCCGGCCAACGAGTTCATCATTACGGCTACCGAGGCACTCCAGCCGGCCGGTCTCTCGGCTGCTATCGGCACATCCTGGCCGTTCTTAGTTGTCAAGCTTGCCGTCGCCTCGCTGGTCGTCTCGTTGTTCAACCAGGAGTTCATCGACGACAGCCCACGGTACGCACTGCTGTTGCTCATCGCTGTTACCGCCGTCGGCCTCGGGCCGGGCTCGCGGGATATGCTGCGGGCGACGTTCGGTATCTGACAGCCACTGGTCCGATTAGGGGAACGGGTGGTGATCCCGGTCAAGTCGCGGCTCGAAGCCCAAATCGGCCGGCACGGCTTCGGCCCGCTCGCCGAAGAACGACTCACCGAAGAACAGCGGCTGTGCCGACGGACAAACGACTCGAACCGCCTCGAACCCGAGCTGTTCGAGGTCGCGCGTCGTCAACCGCGTCCCGTACGGAGCGAGCCCCGCGTCGGCCGCCCGGTCACACAACGTCTCTAGCTCTGCCTCGCCAGAGAGGTCCACATCAGGGCCAAGCGAGTCCAGCGGGACTGCCGTCTCCGCAGCCGTCAGGTCGGCCGCCTCACCGGGCGACTTGGCGTAGCGCCCGATAGCACCCTGTGCATCCATGGCCGCCTTGGGACCCATACTATCGAGTTCCATCCAGTTCTGGAGCGCCTCCTCCAGCGCGCCGACGGCGGCCGCACCTGGGTTCAGATCCGCGTCGGTCCCGAGCGCGAAGCGCGGCCACTCGTCCTGTGCCAGTGCGACAGTGATGACTGGCACGTCCACGTCCTGTGTCAGTAACAGCGCCGTCACGTCGAGGCCCTCAGATGTGGCGCGCCGCCGGAGCGTTTCGTACTGCTCGTGCTCATCGATGGCAACGCGGAGCGGGTCGAACGTCGAGTACCACGACAGCATCGCGGCATCGCGCTCGATAACCTCGTACAGCCCGGTCAGCAAGGCCTCCGTGACGGTGTTGCCCAGTCCGAGCCCGGTCGTCGTTGCCGGTCTGACAGCGTTCGAGGGCGGCGGATAGTGGACGGTTTCGGCGGGCAGCGACCGCTGCTCGTCGGTCAGCAGATTCTCGGCAGGAACCCAGGGGAGCGCATGCGATTCGTCCCACTCGGCCTCGTCTCTGACGAACGTATCGGGTGTGACGGCAGCCGGTACATCGGCGACTGTTCCGTGTTGTAGATTCCCTTCCCGGTAGACGCCGGCCGCGTACCGCTCGTAGTTCTCGCCCAGCGCTTTCATGAATGCTGTGTCCCAGTCGATGGCAACACCGGCGGCCTTGGCGGCGGCCGACACGTCGCTGAATCCGGCGGTATCGGCGAGCGTCGACAGGTAGTACGGAGCCGGGAACGATTCGACCTCACCGACCTCCGTGGCGATACCGACCCGGTCGTCGAGGCCCAGTTCCGCCCGCGATAGCGCCTCGCTGTCGGGGGCCGTCTGCCGACCGTCGCCGAGGGAATGGCCCTGTGTCCCGCCACAGTCACAGCCCTGGACAGGCAGGAACCGCCGCTGGGTGTGCGGGGGTTCCGTGACGGCTCCGAGGAGGGCAGCGTCGCCGTCGAGAAACCGGGTCACCAGTCGACCGGCCAGCGCTCCCGCGAATCGTTGCGTGGCTGCTGCCGGGGATCCTATGACTTCCTCGGTGTCATCGACCGTCGCCTCAACCCGCGTCCGGAGACAGTCGAAACAGCCCGTCTCAGGTCCGAAGCCGCTAATCGCGGCGTCAGTCACCGGGACGCCACCGACGCCGCCCAGTTCGACGGCGACCCACGGAATGGCATCGTCTTTCGCCCGGTTGTTCCACGCCGCAAACCGCTCCGAACCGACGGTATCGACGACGATGGCGAGGTCGCCACTGCTGTCCGCTGGTGTCGACGGCTGTGCTACTGAAACGTCGATATCAGCGAGAAACGCGGCAAGTGCATCAACAGCCGGTCCACGCCCGACGACTTCGACAGTTCGCATGCCGAAGCCCTCGTGGTGAAGGGAGAAAAACCTACGCGGCGAGGATGGATTGGGCGACGGAGGCCAGTTCGTCCGGGTCGGCGTCTTTGAGTCGGTCGTCACCGAGCATCAGGCGGAGTCGCGGGCGACCCACGTCAATCGGGACCTTCTCGGTGTCGATGAGGTTCATGTCTTCGAGTTTCGTCTTCGTCCGCGAGAACGTCGCCTTGCTCGCCAGCCCGACATCCTCGCCCCACTTGCTGATGTCGTACAGGAGTTCGCCGTTTCGGGCAGCCACGAGCAGACTGATGGTGACCTCATCAAGCCCGTCACCATCGCCGCGGGCCGTCGACAGCGAGCTGAGAACGTCGTTGAAGTCCGACGCGGTTTCCGGGCCGATATCGGATTCAAGCGTGCTCTGGACGCGGTTGAGCGGCGGCGTCCGGAGTGAGTACTCGTCGGCGTCCGTCCAAGCTGAGTCGTGGTAGTCGTAGGCGTTGTCCACGAACGCTGCGTCGTCGGTCCCGAGACCGCCGACCGTATCACTGATCGTGACGAGCGCGTACACTGTGTCAACAGTTACCGCGACCGAGTGGTTCGGCACGTCGTCGAGCAGTCGCATCGTGAGCCGCCCCTCATCGATGAGGTCGGCCGCGGTGCTCGCAACGAGGAAGTCGTCCATGACGTCTTTCAGTGCCCGCTCGTCGGCCAGCAGCCGAACTTCCGGAGCGCCCGAATCTGCGTCTAGTGTCGATACAAGCTCAGAAATGGTCTGCCGCGACGGGTTCACGACGTACACCGGCTCGTCG
This sequence comes from Haloarcula sp. JP-Z28, assembly GCF_011440255.1. NCBI lineage: Archaea > Methanobacteriati > Methanobacteriota > Halobacteria > Halobacteriales > Haloarculaceae > Haloarcula > Haloarcula sp. JP-Z28. The sequence goes on from NZ_JAAOHT010000018.1 coordinate 27,507, forward strand.
GTTGCCCCAAACACCGTGGTCAGCATGGACCCGATGTCGTCTTGCAGGAGATTTTCGGTCATTGTCCCTTGCCAGTATATAGTGTACTGCTATATTTAATTTTACCGGCCATACTGTGTTGATTTCGCCAACAATCCGACAACACCCACTAGCGAACAGCGATAAAATATTGGTCAATTATCCTAAGCAGAAGCCGTTCGACCCACGGACTGAACCACCAATGTCGCTCGGTGACGCCGCGTAAATTCGGCCGAATCAGTGGCTGGTGTCACTGTTTCCTTCCCGCCAGAAGTTACGACCCGGGTATCGTCTCAAATCTGACCCCCAGTACGAAAGGTTCCCGGAAGACGTCCCATCGCCGCAACGACTCTGTCGGTCGGTTCGGAAACAGACGGCGGCCGCCTCGGCTCCGGCCATGGAGTCTGACAGCTCTCCCTTCCTCAGAAGCCTGTCCGGAGGCGCGCGGCCAGGTCATCGGACCAGTGGAACTCCCCGTCGTAGATGACAGGCAGCGAGGTCTGGCCCAGCGCGTCGGCCAACTCCGTAGCACCGAGCGAGTGGCTCGTCTGTTCGCCGTTCAGCGCGGCGCTGTCGTCGAACGGCAGGCGGTAGCTCTCGCCGGGCCGTTCCGGGGACACGACCGTACACTGCACGTCGAATCCTGTCTCCCCTTCGGAGAGCCAGACGACTGCAGGATGCGCGGGATTGGGAACGATGGAGTAGGTCCCGTCGCCGACAACCGCGTAGTCTTTACACATCATTATCCGCCGGCGAGCGAGTTCCAGCGCTCGCTGGATGCTGAATCCGTTACTGAGCAAGCGCGCGAAGGCGGTCCCGACCAGGGCGGCGTGCTTGTCCAGCACGTCGGTGAGTGTCACTGCGCCGGCGACTGCGCCCTGTTTGACCAGATCAAGCCCTTCATCGTAGGAGCCACAGGCGTTCAGGAAGAACGTTTGCGTTCGGGCTTCCGACAGCGACGACAGTGCCAGATTACCGTCGGGACAGCGCAGTCCCGCCTCGTCGCAGTGCCCGATGAAGTGGACGAACTCCGTCGGCTGCCGGAACACGTCGGCCAGTTCGTTGACCGACAGCAGTTCGCTGACCCGTACGTCCATGGGGAGGTCAGCTGCCCGATATATCTCCGTGACTTCTGTGTGTTCGTCGGCCATCTCCTCGTCGTTGAGGACGACCGCGACCTGTTGGCTGTCGGTGTCACGGTTCTGACTCCGGTAGCGGTTCACGTACGCTTCCGGTGGCGTTTTGCAGGCGTCTATCGGGTTCCCCGGCGCGAGCCACGAGTGCAGTTGGCCCTCGCGCAGGTTCGGCTCGATGACTGGCGGGCGCTCGGCCGATCCGCGACTCAGATACGAATCCGCCAGCGTTCTGTCGAGTAGTTCATCCTGATCAAGCCGTGAGCTGTCTGGCAGGTAGATGAGACTGAGCCGGTCAAGGAGGAAGGGCAGATAGCGGACCCGCTCCGGCTCCGGCGAGACGTACGTCGAGAGGGGCCACTCAGGCAGAATCGAGTTCACGGCCTCGTCCGAGACCTCGATGTACCGTTCGAGCCGGCCGGCCGGCGACAGCGACCGCACTGTATCCGGGTCGAGCGAGAGGGCGGACGTGATACGAGGGCCACTCTCGGCCGGGTCGACGCGTCTGACCAGACAGTCGAGGTAGAACACCTTCCGGAGCAGCGCTGCGACGCCGGCCTGTAGCGACGGCCACGCGTCGAAAGAGCGGTGTACCGACGTGCCTTCGGCCGTCAGCAGTGCGGCATCCCGTGACTCGACTACCACTTTGGCGCCGAGATAGTACGCCAGCGGCGCGCTGACGAGCAGTTCCGCCTCGTACTCCGGAACACGGAGCGTGATACCAGTCTCGGGACGGTTCTGTCGCACCGGCTCCGGAATACGGGTTGTCTCGCCGGTCGTGACTATCGGCGGGTGTCCACGGAGTTCCGGATGCGAGCGGGACGGCTGCATCGTGTGATGCGCTCCGCTCAGATGCGTAATCGCCGTTGCGAGCCCTTCGGGCGTCGCGGGGACCTGCAGATGCGGCCGCTCCGTGTTCGTTTCCCAGACGAACCCGACGGTAATGCTTGTCGGCTCTTGGAAACTAAGCACGGTGGTAATACCGGCCGAATGGAGCGACGCCGGGCCGTCGAAGTGGACGTGGATCCGGATGTCGTCGACGACGCCCAGCGGGGATTCCCGGTCGCTATCCGCAGCACGGGCCTGCATCGTCAACAGGTACTCGCCTTCCTGCAGCGTTGTCGGTGAATCAACCGTCCCGCTATCGGCGTCAGTATCAACGCGGGTTACCATGGCATCGACCGCCGGCAGCGCTAACTCGGTGACGGACCCGCGGTAACAATCGTCGACACGCCGCGGTAACTGTTCTCCGTCAGTACTCTCTCGATTGTGTAATTGGTGCACCAGTGCGGTCGGGTCGGCCGTTTCCCCATCCCAGTCCAGCGTTTCACCGCCGTCCCGGCCCACCCGCTCGCCTGCCACCCCCCAGGTGACCATGTGTGGATATGTGGAACGTCATCTGATATATACGTACGGTTGTCAGCACGTCGTCACCGCCCACCACACCCCGGAACCGAACGAGTATTGATAACATTACACGCGCGTGGGTCAAAGGGTAGATTATTGTCGTATCGGTCCTGAATCGGATACATGAGCTACGAAACCGTACGGGAAGCGGACCCGGCAGTTGCAGACGCCCTTGAGGGCGAACGAGGCCGGCAGAACGACACACTGGCGATGATTGCCAGTGAGAACCACGTCAGCGAGGCTGTGATGGAGGCACAGAGCTCCGAGTTGACGAACAAGTACGCCGAGGGCTATCCCGGCGAACGCTACTACGGCGGCTGCGAGTACGCCGACGATGTCGAGGAACTCGCTATCGACCGCGCGAAAGAGCTATGGGGCGCGGACCACGTCAACGTCCAGCCACACTCCGGTTCACAGGCCAACATGGGCGTCTATCTCGGCGTCCTCGAACCCGGCGACAAGATCCTCTCGCTTGACCTGACCCACGGCGGCCACCTCTCGCACGGCCACCCGGCGAACTTCGCCGGGCAGGTGTACGAAGTCGAACAGTACAAGGTCGACGAGGAAACCGGCTACGTCGACTACGAGGGGCTCCACGACCACGCAGAGGAGTTCGAACCGGATATCATCGTTTCGGGCTACTCGGCGTACCCCCGAGAGGTCGACTTCGAGCGGATTCAGGAAGCCGCCGATGCGGTCGACGCTTACCACCTCGCGGACATCGCTCACATCACTGGTCTCGTTGCTGCCGGCGTCCACGAGTCGCCGGTCGGCGTCGCCGACTTCGTCACCGGGTCGACGCACAAGACCATCCGCGCCGGCCGCGGTGGCATCATCATGTGCGACGAGGAGTACGCCGACGACATCGACGCTGCCGTCTTCCCCGGCTCGCAGGGCGGCCCGCTGATGCACAACGTCGCCGGCAAGGCTGTCGGCTTCGGTGAGGCGCTTGCCCCCGAGTTCGAGCAATACGCCCAGCAGACTGTCGACAACGCCATTGCGCTCGGCGAACAATTCAAAGAGCACGGCCTCTCGCTGGTCTCCGACGGCACGGACAACCACCTCGTGCTCATTGACCTCCGGCCGTCCCATCCTGACACAACCGGCAAGGAAGTTGAGGAAGCGCTGGAGGAAGCTGGTATCGTCCTCAACGCGAACACGGTTCCCGGCGAGACCCGCTCGGCGTTCAACCCCTCGGGCATCCGCGCCGGCACGCCCGCGCTCACCACGCGTGGCTTCGACGAGGACGCCTGCCGCGAGGTCGCGGACCTCATCTACAAGGTCGTCGACGCTCCCCATGACGACGATGTCGTCGCGGAAGTCAGCGACCGCGTGGACGAGATGACCGACGAGTACACGCTGTACGAATAACGCCGGAAGCCTGCGGTTCTGCTATCCGCACACTTCGCAACTCACTTTTTACCATTTCCAGCCGACACGTCCGGTATGCTCCGCACAACTCGGCGCCGGCTACTCTCTGCACTGGGCGCGTCCCTGTCGATACTTGCCGGCTGTACACAGTTTGATGTCGAGTCCGGGGCGGAAACCGGACAGAGCGATGGCAGCGGGAGCGAGGCGACTGCGGCGGCCACGGTGTCAGAAACGGACACTGCTACTGTGACAACTGAGCGGGCCACTCCCGGCCAGACGACCGATGGCGAGGAACTCGACCTGCGGGAGGCCAACGTCGTCGGCGTTGAGGTCAGTGACGAGGACGGCGGCGACTACCGCTTCGACGTCACACTCTATCATGACGACGACGGCGAGGACGGCTACGCGAACTGGTGGCAGGTCGAAACCCTGGCGGGCGACAGACTCGGCCGCCGGGACCTCTTGCACGCTCACTCGACGGCCCCGTTCACCCGGTCGGCGATGATTACGATTCCCAGTGACGTGGGCTGTGTCGTGGTCCGGGGGCACGACCAGACCCACGAGTACGGTGGGCAGGCGATGACGGTGGCTGTCCCGAGCGGCGCGACGCGGGCTATCCAGCAGGGAGCCGAGCGCAAGTCGGTTGCCGAGTCGGACTGTCCCTGAGTGGGAGCGTGCTAGCCTGTCGCGGCTGACTGAAATCCGGGACGTTCATACCGCCCCGCGCCGCCGTTGTACCTAATGACAGAGATTATCGACGGCAACGCCGTCGCACAGTCGATTCGGGACGACCTTGTTGCGTCCATCGACCGCCTCGCCGACGCGGGCGAACGCCCGTCGCTGGCGACGGTGCTGATGTCCGAGGACCCGGCCAGCGAGACGTACGTCTCGATGAAACAGGACGACTGCGAGGAGGTCGGTATCGAGGCCATCGACATCGACATTGACTCCGACGCGGACGCCGCCGAACTGTACGACACCATCGAGGACCTCAACGCCGACGAGGATGTCAACGGTATTCTGGTCCAGATGCCGGTCCCCGACCACGTCGAGGACAGGTCGGTCCTGCGCGCCATCGACCCGATGAAAGACGTCGACGGCTTCCATCCGGAAAACGTCGGTCGGCTCGTCGCCGGCGACGCCCGCTACAAGCCCTGTACGCCACACGGTATCCAGAAGCTCATCGAGAGCGCGGGCGTTGACACCGAAGGCAAAGACGCCGTCGTCGTCGGCCGCTCGGACATCGTCGGCAAGCCGATGGCGAACCTGCTCATCCAGAAGGCACCCGGTGGTAATGCGACGACGACGGTGTGTCACTCCCGCACCGAGAACCTCGCCGAACGGACGCGCAACGCCGACATCCTCGTCGCTGCGGCCGGCGTCCCGGAGATGATCGACGGCGAGATGATACAGGAGGGCGCGACGGTCATCGACGTGGGCATCAACCGCGTCGACGCCGACACAGAGAAGGGCTATGAACTCGTCGGCGACGTGGAGTACGAGAGCGCAAAGGAGGTCGCTGGCGCAATCACGCCGGTCCCCGGCGGCGTCGGTCCGATGACTCGCGCGATGTTGCTGTACAACACGGTCAAAGCGACGGGCCTGCAACACGACATCGACGTCGACCTCCCCTGAATGCCGACGCTTGCGGATTTTGCGGACCGCGACGTGCACACCCGCCGAGTAACCAGAGAGACTGACACGGCGGGCGTAGACGGCGTCCGCGCCCGTGCTGACCGCGGCCTTCGCTGGGCGGTCGGCGCGCTCGTCACCGACCCGGCGGACCGCCTGCTGTTCGTCTACGAGGACGACATCTGGAAGCTCCCGGGCGGCGGCGTCGAAACCGGCGAGACGCGTCAGGAGGCAGTGTGCCGCGAGGTCCGCGAGGAGACCGGTGTGCGTATCGCTGTCGACGAACTGGCTGCCGTCACCGAGGTCACAGTAACCGACGGCGACCGCGAGGCGACGTTCTTCTTCGGAACCTATCGCGGGACGGCAGATGCAACGGCGCTCGCGTCGGACCCCGGCCTCGACGGCGAATCGATAGAGACCGTCACGTGGCGGGACTCGGTTCCCGAAAACTGTCTGGACGAGTCGCTTGTACGGCGACTCCGGTGACGGTTACACCGTGTCGTCCTCGATTCCGGTGAGCCAGTTTTCAGCTCTGACGAAGGCGCTCTCGTCGCCGGTGATGTACGACCCCAGGTCCCGCGCTGCATGGACGAGGCGGTTCGCGTCCGCGGGGTCGACATCGCCGTCCAGCGCCTCGACCCGCTTTCGATGGTCGCGAATCCGACCGGAGAGCTGTCGTGCGGTCGGTTCCGAATTGGCGTCCAGATACGTCCGCACGTCGCGCTGATAGCTGTCGACAGCGGCCGCCATCGCCAGCCCGTACGGCACGCGAAGGGCCGACGGGACCTCGTCGACGGCCGGACGGTCGCCGTCATCAGCCCCGCCGAGCAGTTCATAAAAGTACCGCTCTGCCGGGTCGCCGCTGCGTAACTCCCGGGCGAGGTGTGCGCCGACGTGCTGGAGTTCGACCGCGGCGACGAACGTCGGGTCGAGCGGGCGGAGCTCGCCCGCGTCGATGAACCCCCGCTTGCGCGTGTACTCCCGGCAGCGCTCCGCTGCCGCGTCGGCGACTTCTCGGGTCGTATCCGCATCGATTCGGCTCCGCACCGGCGTCAGGTCGAGCGTGGCCGGTGCGTCGGTGTGTTCGGTGTGCTCGTCGATGCCGACACTGTGGATGCTGCCACAGTCCGGACAGGCAATGCTTCCCGTCTCGTAGTACCGCCACCGCGTGCCACAGTCCTGACACTCGCGCTCCCCGCGGACTTTCATACCTGATGCTGAGAGGGCAGCCCTCAAGATTGTTCCGTGAGGGCTGTCTACACCAACGTATGCGCTCGGAAGACGAGATCCGTGAGCAGTACGAGTTCCTTGTTGAACAGTTAGACGACGAGGAGATGGACCACGAGCGGGTCCGAATGATGTTTACCCACTACAAGCGGGCACTTGGATGGGTACTTGAGGAAGAACACATCTAGGTTAGTTACAGCTTACATTCGATTCTAATTCGATAACTAACATCTGCTGGACGGGGCCGGTACTTTTAAGTTATTCTGCCCCATTCGACCAAGTGACGCTTCGCTTGGAGGGCCGAAGCGTCAGCGGGGACCAATTCAGGGCGGCAAGCGGTCGCGTTTTTCGCGACCGCTTTCCACTTACTTCGCTGCAAACAACCTGACACGAGTGATTTCTGTACGTCCAGAAAGTGACTACTGGACGATGTGATGGACTTGCTGCACAGGTCTGCCTCTGTCGCGCTCCCAAGCCATTCCAGTTTGACCTCATTAGTGAGTTTCCCATTGCCGCCCTTGGACCACCGCGCTCTACTTTCAATTCAGACGCGACCTGTACTGTCGGCGTGAACGTGGCCTTCTACCCTCCACGTTGAGCGTGGTCGCAACCCGGTCTTCCAGAGAGTCAGCTATCGCTCTGCGTTCTGCCGCGATGACGGTGGGGCCAACTACATCCTTGCTTTCACACAGGACCGTTCTATCATCTCTCTCCTGGGCTGACAAATAATACTGTTGCCATCAGTTTCTGGAGAATGATGATATACTGACTGTATTTACCGTATGGACAAAACGATGACTGAGGGCCTAAATACAGAAAATTCGATACCCGAAACTACTGAAACCACCTCAAGTTCTCTGGGCCGATATATTTAACAGTATAGATACTAAATTATTACATAGGAGAATCGATGCACGATTTGACAGGATTCCAGCGTGACCTTCTCTACGTGATCGCTGGCAGGGAGGAACCCCACGGCTTAGCTATCAAGGAGGAACTCGAAGCGTACTACGAGAAGGAGATCCATCACGGTCGCCTGTATCCGAACCTCGACACGCTTGTCGACAAGGGGCTGGTCGAAAAGGGCCAGCGCGACCGCCGGACTAACTTCTATACGCTCACGCGTCGCGGGCGTCGTGAGATAGACGCCCGCCGCGAGTGGGAAGACCAGTACGTCGACCTCTGAGGATGTTGCACCGCGGCTCGTGCTGAAGCCGTCGTATCGTCGGCAGTGATAAGTCCGTCTTCGGTGACGGGAGCGGATAACGCTACGATGACGACATTCGTCGCTGGAGACATACAACACCTTGTACGCCTGTAGCCCAGTCGACGGAGTCGTTCAGCGTCATGTGGTGCCAGGTTGGTTCACCATCGGTGACTCGTGGCACTCGACCACGAACCTGGCTCCGCCGCTCTCGGCCTCAGTGACCGAGATTTCCCAGCCATGGGCCTGCACGATGTCTTTAACGATAGCGAGGCCGAACCCTGTCCCCTCCGTGTTCGTCGTATATCCCTGTTCGAACACGGCGTCGCGCTCTTGGTTGGGGATGCCCGTGCCGGTGTCTTCAACATAGAAGCCGACGCCGTCGGGTAAGGACCCGACTTCGACAGTCAGGTCGGTCGACTCGTTATGTTCGACGCTGTTCCGGAACAGGTTCTCGAACAGATTCCGGAGCCGATTACGGTCACCGTCGAGTTGGAGCGTCGTTTTGACGACGAGGGTCGCCCCGCCAGTCTCGACGCTCTGCCAGGCATCGTAGGCAATCATCTCGAGATCAACCTCGTCTGTTTCAGTGACCGTTTCACCTGAGCGAGCCAGCGTGAGCGAGTCGTCGATAATCGATTCCATACGCTCGAGTTGCTCTTGAATCGCGTTGATCGACGCGTCGTGGCTAGCATCGACATCGCGCTCAAGCAGACTGAGACGTCCGCTTGCGACGTTCAGTGGGTTCCGGAGGTCGTGCGCAACGATGCTCGCAAACTGGTCGAGCCGTTCGTTCTGCCGTTCCAGTTTCCGCTTTCGCTGTAGTTGCTCGGTCACGTCCCGGGAGTTGAGGACGATGCCCTCGACGAACGGGTCGGCAAGCAGATTTGTCGCGCGCGCTTCGATGAAACGCCAGCCACCCGCTGCGTCGCGGAACCGCACGATGTACGTGCCAGAGTAGCCGTAATCGTCGACGTACTTGGCCAAATCCTCAGCAACATCCCGTCTATCATCGGGATGGATGTATTCAATGACGTTCTCGCCGACCAGCTCGGTCGGCTCGTATCCGAGTATCTTCTCGACTGGCTGGCTGACGTACGTGAACTCCCCGACCTCGTCCAGTATAGTTACCATGTCCGAAGACCGCTCGATGAGTCGCTGAAACCGCTCTTCCGCGGTACGACGCTCAGTCACGTCACGGTAAATGAGCAGTTCTCCGATCACTGAGCCAGTTTGGTCGGTGAGCGTCGAACGGTTGATATCGAAGTACCGGGGCCCGCTGTTGGACTCGATGACAACATCGGCGTCGGCACTGGCGTCGCCGTCTGGTAGCGAGTCGTAGGACAGCATGACTTCCGTCGCAGACCGGCCGAGCGCTGTCCCTTCATTGTCGAGGAGGGCTGCGCCAGTCTCGTTTACGTCGACAAGCCGCTCGTCTTTATCGACGACGAAGACGGGGTCGGCCATTTCTTCGACGAGCGTGTGCCTCGCGACGGGCATCAGGTCAAGGAGGTCAAAGCGAAAGAGCGCGATCGCGAAGACAATCCCGGTAAAAGTGAATGCGAACGCCGTCTGGTCTGCGGATCCCATCGGACCGCTGCCGAAGACGAACACCACGCTCGCAATCAGCGGAATAATTCCGCCAAGCAACATCAACGTCGCCTGTGTTCGGTACCGACCGCTCCGCCTGAGTCCGAAGAGCGCGACGATGACGTACGTCGTCCCTATCAGACTATACTGGTACAGGAGATTGAGCCAGAAGATGGGGCCGTTCTCGCGCTCTGGATTCGCGAGCGGCGGTCCCTGCACGAACCCGTCGAGGGTCCACATCAGGTCGTGTGACTGTGCGGTCACGACAAACCCCAAAATGACGACCGGCGGAGCGAGCAGTAGCGCCCAGCGTCGGCGAGTGAGAACCGATTCCCGGCCGCTGTATGTCAGCCCGAACCAGAACTGCGTTGGCCCGAGTCCGAGCAACCCGAGGTATTTGACAAGGAGACCGGCCCGGTACGTCGACATAGACGTGCTTGCTGCCAGTATGCCGTTACCGAGCGAATAAACCGCTACGCAGACCATTATCGCGGCGAGCGGGACCGCTCCGCGGACTCCCCTCCGGCGGATCGCAATGCCAGCAATTCCCAGATTTATACCGAAAGCGATGAGGAGAATCCACGTCGGTATGCCTGGCGCTAATCCCACACAAAGGAGTTGATTTAGGGCTTGTTTATAACTTCCTTCTATTATCAATGTTGAATAAATATGTCTGTGAGTACATACATTATGCCTGAATATGCCGTCTTATCCATGGATAACGGAAGACAGTAGACAGCAATCAGGTAGTCGATGTTTGATTGAGTGATACTCGTGGGAATACAAATACCGGAAACTGAGGGCGGAGGTGTGTCTGTGCTAAGAGCGATGATGTAATATTTCACGCATACAGCCTCGATTATCGGCAGAATACACTGTCTGTTTCATGCCAGTATGTAGCTCTCAAGCCAGAGACAACTTCCGAGAGATGTAATAGGCTGTCATAGCGGAGAGAGGAGTGAATCAGTCGCCGCATCTCGGACATTTCAGACTAGGCATCAGGTAAACGGGTGCGGAACGAATGTATGACATCACCAACTGTTAACTCACAACTCACGTATGGGGTCTATGTCGACTCTCTTGCAGCTATCCCCGGAGCCGATTCAGGCGACCGTGTTTCGAATCCTGCTTGCGGGGGCGCTCGGGATGTTTCTGGGCCTCGAGCGGGAGTGGTCACAGAAGTCAGCCGGTGTGCGGACGTTTGCACTGATTAGCCTGCTCGCTGCGGTGTTCACGCTGGTCGAGAACCAGGCGCTGCTCGTCGTCGGCGGCGTGCTGGTCATCGTGCAAGGGATCTTGCTCGCAGTGCAGGGACTCCTTGACGATGGGGAAGAAGAGGGGCTCTCACTCACTACCTCTGTATCGATGCTCGTTGCATACGGCATCGGGGCGCTGGTCGCACAGGGGTTCATCCTCGAAGGCGTTTCAGTCGCGGTTTTCTCGTCGCTCCTGCTGGTGCTCAAGCGGGAACTCCATTCCCTGGCGTGGGGGCTCTCCCGCGAGGAACTGCGGTCGGCGACGGAGTTCGCCATCATCGCCTTTGTCATCTACCCCTTGCTCCCGTCAGAACCGGTCGAGATACCCGGCGGACTGGTTGACGTGGCCGTGGAACTGCGCGTCATCTGGCTGATGGTAGTGTTCGTCGCCGGCATCGGCATCGTCAACTACGGCATCGTCCAGACGTACGGCGGCCGTGGTATCGCCGTCACCGGCTTTTTCGGCGGCCTTGCGTCGTCGACGGCGGTAGTCGGGACGATGCTCGACCACGTTCGACAGCGGCCGGACGCCACCTCGTACGCCGTGGCTGCGATTCTACTGGCCGACGCAGCGATGGCGCTCCGGAACCTCCTCATTACCGTGTTTTTCACTATCCAGCGGGGCGTTCTGGTCGAAGCGGTCATTCCGCTGGGGGCCGTTATTGTCGGCAGTGTCGTTGTCGCCGCATACACCGCTGATTGGTCTGAGACGGTCGATATGGGGCTTGAAAGTCCGTTTTCGCTTCGGAATGCACTTGCCTTTGGCGGGGTATTCCTGCTGGTCGTGGTCGCTGGCGGGTTCGCGGAGACGCAGTTCGGGACGGCGGGCCTCTACATCACGTCGGCGCTCAGTGGCCTCGTTTCCAGTGCTGGCGCGACGACTTCCGCTGTGTTGCTGTACCGCGGCGGCGCTATCGACGGGCCGACGGCGATGGTCGCCATTCTGACCGCAACTGCCGCCAGCATCATGGTCAAAGCAGCGTTGACTGCCTCGGGGCCGAACCGCGCCTTCGCCACGCGTGTCGCGTTCTGGAGTTCAGTGGTCCTTGGCGTCGCCACGGTACTGGCGCTGGGGCTCTTGATTTAAAACTGGTAGCGCCGGTCGTCCTTGTCCTGTTGCTGGGGGAAGTCGTTCCCGGTCATCTGGTCGAAGGTCATCCCCGAGAGGTACTCGTCGTACGTGCAGTCGTAGCTCGACCGGAGGTGGAAATCCAGCGTCCCGCGGTCGACGGTCGACTGAAACAGCATGTGGACCGCGCGCCTGACGAGTTCGTCCGGGTCGTCCGGGTCGAGTGCGACTGACAGCATCGCGAGTTCGTTGCGCGTCTCGCGGTCGATCGAGAGTGCGAACTCGTCGTCGAAGTCGCCGTACGCCGCTTCGATATCCTCCTGTAGATCCTCAAGGCTCATACGAAAGAGGACGATGAGCGCGAGGAAACCCCTTACGACTCGTCTGGGGCCGCTCCCTCGAAGTACGGGTCCCTACGAGTATAACATATGATAAATTATATCATGGGTTGAACATAACGATGGGTAGCGGTCAACTACCGAAGGATTCAGATCAGATAATGACAGGTGGTGGGGACGAGACAGCAGCGTCCAGTCAACCCGATGGGCTGCTAGAGCGGCTTCACGCAGTCGTCCTGAACAGGAGCTACACGGCGAAGTTCGCTGTCGCCCTGGCAGTAATCGTCATCGTACTCGCAGCCGTCGGTTTCGGCAGCTATCTGCAGATACAGGAACGGATCGTCAGCGACGCGGCGACAGACCTCGAAACGTCGGCCACGCATCACGCCGACAGTATCGAGCAGTGGCGGACGACCACCGAGACGGAGACGATTGCTATCGCAGCTGCAGGCGTGTACGACACTGGGACGTCCACAGATATCAGACAGTATCTCACCACGGCAGAGTCGTCACAGGTTCGTTCGCTCCACTACGTCTCCACCGTCGACGGCTCCCAGATGGTTGTCGCCAGCACTGAGACGAGCACAGAAGGCCGGTCACCGTGGGCGGTCGAACCCGTCTGGGAGTCCCCTGTACTGGCGGCGATGAACGACACCACCGGTACTGAGACAGTCGTGCGATCGACAGCATACGCGGACGGTGACGGCTATTCGATTGCGTTCGTGACCCCCGTCCCCGATAGCGATGGGGCACTAGTTCTGGTTGCCCGGGTCCCAGCCGCACAGTTTCACGATGGGCGCAACGGGTTCAAAACGCAACTGCTCACCGGGGACGGGGGCCCGCTTATCGGCGGTCAGGGCGATTCCACGCCCATCAGTCAGGACGGCCGCCGAGCCGCGACAGCGGGCCAAACGACGACCATCGAAACTGGGGACCGCGTCGCAACGTACACACCCGTCAACGGCACGTCGTGGGTGGTTGTGACGAGCGCTGAGCGCGAGTCGCTGTACGGAACAAGCCGGCTCGTCCGCTGGGGATTCCTCGCTGTCATCGGGACGGCAGCCATCTCGCTGGGCGTCGCAGGGTACCTCTTCGGACAGCACACGGTTCGGCCTCTGAGACAGCTCCGTCACCGGACGCAGGCGATGGAACAGGGTGACCTCGGTGTTGACATCTCGACAGCCCGGCAGGACGAGGTCGGGCGGCTGTACGACGCCTTCGGAAATATGCGGGACACGCTCCGGAGACAGATACAGCAGGCGCAGGCAGCCCGGAAGGAAGCTGAGCGTTCGAGCCACGAACTCGAGCGCCAGAACGAGCGGCTGGACGAATTCGCATCGACGCTGAGTCACGACCTCCGAAACCCGCTCACGGTCGCCCGGGGGCACGTCGAACTGCTTGCGACGCGGCTGTCGGACCCGGGGACGGATTCGGCTGATCTCCAGTCCCACATCGAGAAACTCGAGGACGCACACGACCGTATCGAGTCGATAATCGACGACGTGTTGACGCTGACGAGAAAGGGCGCAAGCGTCGAGGAGACGGCCCCGGTGCCGCTGGCGGCCGTCATCACCGATGCGTGGGACAACATCGACAACAAAAGCGCCAGCATCGAAGTCGCGGGCAGTCGAACCATCGACGCCGACCGGACGCGACTCTTGCGAGCCCTCGAGAACCTGTTTCGCAACGCCATCGACCACGTCGGCCCGGAAGTGACCGTCACAGTCGGGCTGACGGACCACGGGTTCTACGTTGCCGATGATGGGCCGGGGATTCCGACCGACGCGGTCGACAACATCTTCGAGTACGGCCACACGACGAGCGAGGACGGAACTGGGCTCGGCCTCTCTATCGTCAAGACCATCGCGGAAGCCCACGGTTGGCGGCTGTACGTCGATACGACCTACCCCGACGGCGCGATGTTCGTGTTCGCGGACGTGTTCAGCGAGGACGAACCGGACTGGTACGGAACCGAGTTCGAGTGGGGACGATCCGAAGCCAGCGACTGAGACTATCGGCTGTCGCTATTGCACGCTGCTTTCGATTCTGGGGCGGCATTTTTCCAGACGGACAGCCGATGGGACGCGCGACAACGACCGCCACGCACAAATCAGGACAGGGCTAAGCGATGGTATGACCGACCAGTCGACAGCGACGGACCGCCCGGGAGGCGTGCCCGCGGACCCGTCGGCTGTTCAGGACGCGCTCGTGGAGTGGTACGAGGCGGACCACCGCTCGTACCCGTGGCGAGAGACGACAGACCCGTACGAGATTCTCGTTTCCGAGGTGATGAGCCAACAGACCCAACTGGACAGGGTCGTCGACGCCTGGGAAGATTTTCTGGACCGCTGGCCGACCGCGGCGGCACTGGCAGCGGCCGACCGGTCGGACGTGGTGGGCTTCTGGACCAGTCACTCGCTGGGATACAACAACCGGGCGAAGTATCTCCACGAAGCAGCCAATCAAGTGGTCGATGACTACGACGGCGAGTGGCCCCGCGACCCGGACGGTCTCAGCGAACTGATGGGTGTCGGTCCCTACACCGCCAACGCCGTCGCCTCCTTCGCGTTCAACAACGGGAATGCCGTCGTCGATACGAACGTCAAGCGTGTCCTGTATCGCGCCTTCGACGTGCCTGACGACGATTCGGACTTCGAGGCGGCCGCGAGCGCGCTCATGCCCGAGGGTCAGTCCCGGGTCTGGAACAACGCCATCATGGAACTGGGCGGTGTCGCCTGCGAGAAGACGCCGGATTGTGACGGCGCGCAATGTCCCTGGCGGGAGTGGTGTTCGGCATACGAGACGGGCGATTTCACCGCACCGGATGTCCCGACCCAACCCGAGTTCGAGGGGAGCCGTCGACAGATGCGTGGCCGCGTCATCTCGGCGCTCAAGGAGTATGACGACCTGCGACTGGACAAACTCGGTCCGCGTGTGCGCGTCGACTACGCACCTGAGGGGGAGTACGGCCGGGAGTGGCTCCGCGGCCTGCTGGACGACCTTGCGGACGACGGCTTGGTCGATGTCGAGGTCGGCGATGGCGAGACGATCGCGCGTCTCCAGCGCTGACCGCGAGTGGCATACACACTTGAACTCATGCGGTCAATACGTCCACAATGGCTGGCTTGCCGGGTTCGGTCGCTCTTATCATCGTCGCAACCGCTGTCATCTGGAAGGGGAGTGCCTACTTCGAGCGGGCCGCGGAACGGCTGAGCAAGTACTACGGATTACCAGTGGCGGTCCACGGCGCAATCGTCGTCGCCGTCGGGTCAAGCTTTCCTGAGATTAGTTCAGTCGTTATCAGCACCGTCATCCACGATGAATTCTCGCTAGGCGTCGGTGCTATCGTCGGGAGCGCGATATTCAATCTGCTCGTGATTCCGGCCCTCGCAGCGCTTTCGAGCGAGGAGCTTCGGTCCACGCGTGACATCGTCCACAAAGACGCCCAGTTCTACGTCATCAGCGTCCTCATCCTCTTTATCGTGTTCGCGCTCGGGGCGACGTACGTCCCGGGCGGCACCAACCGGGCGGCTATCCTGACCCCGACGCTCGTCGCCGTTCCGCTCATGGCCTACGGTATCTACGTCTTCTTGCACCAGCAGGACGCCAGTGAGCACGTCGCAGACGAAACCCACAGCGTCCGGCCGGGTCGGGAGTGGGGAATGCTGGGGGTCGGACTCGTCGTCATCACGGTCGGCGTCGAGGGGATGGTTCAGGGCGCGCTCTCTCTCGGTGTCATCTTCGACACCCCGACGTTCCTCTGGGGATTGACCGTCATCGCTGCCGGCACGAGCCTCCCCGATGCCTTTGTCAGCGTCCGGGCGGCGAAAAACGACGACAGCGTCACGAGTCTGACGAACGTTCTGGGAAGCAATACGTTCAATCTGCTGGTGGCGATTCCGGTCGGCGTCCTCCTGGCAGGGCGGGCGACAATCGATTTCCTCGTGGCGATCCCGACGATGGGCTTTCTCGGGGCTGCAACGCTGGTGTTCATCGTGTTCATCCGGACCGATCTCGAACTCACCGACCGCGAAGCGTACACCCTGCTTGGGCTGTACGTGGTGTTCGTCTGCTGGATGGCCCTCGAATCGGTCGGGCTTATTGAGACGGTCAGCGGTATTTGAGGCGGGTCCACAGTGCCGTCACTGGTGAGCCAGCATCCGCCCTCGATGCTCTCGGGAAACTGCCCTGTTGGGCTTACTCATCGCCTTCTCCGGGCGATAGTTCGCGGGAATACACAGCCTCGTCGTAGGGATCGCCACCGATAGTCAGTGTGCGAACATTAGTCCGCTCGAAGCCGAGATTCTCGAAGAACTCCCGGCTCCGGTCGTTCGAGGCCAGGTCGAGCGCCCGGAACTGCTCGACGCCGTGCTCCAGAAAGATGTCTTCGAGCCGGTCGTACAGTGCCGTCCCGACACCCTCACCGTGGTGCTCCGGATGGACGTACAGCCGCAGCATCGTTCCCATCGTATGCATAGTGATACCCTGAGTGAAGCCAATAATTTCGCCGTCTTGTTCGGCGACCAGCAGTGTCGCCTCGATATCGTCGAGGTCGTTGGCGGGGACGCCGCCGGCCCAGCCGTGGAGCGCGCTACCCAGTGGGTCGGCGTACCAGTCGGATATCGTCTCGTCGATGACCTCGGAGTCCAGCGAGTCGTAGGCGTCGTGCCACGCTGCCCGTGCGACCCGGCGGATGCCGTCGGCGTCGGCGTCGAAGGCTCGGCGGATAGCCGTCATCTGTGCCTCGACGCCGGACAGAGTGATTGTTCCGAGCCGGTTTTACACCGGGTAGACTGACGCGATAGACGGCGCAGTCCCGGCGGCTCGGCCGGATGCTGAATCGTGTCGCGTACCATAGATGCTGTGTCTATCGGTTCGTTTGGGCTATCATGGCTAATATCCTCTCCTTGGTGTGTGAATCTCTCTCACTATCTATAATGGTTTATGATTAGGTTTATGTAGGTGACACCCATTGATGCTCTTGTATGAGGACAGTCATCCTCGGTGTCATCGGCTCCGACGCGCACGTCGTTGGGATTACCATTCTGGAACGAGCGTTCGAAGCGGCAGGGTTCAACGTAGTCAACCTCGGTGTCCAGTCGTCCCAGTCGGAGTTCATCGACGCCGCGGATGAACACGACGCCGAAGCGATACTCGTTTCGTCGCTGTACGGCCACGCCGAGCAGGACTGCCAGGGATTCCAGCAACAAATTAACGAGGCAGGACTCGACGTGACGACGTACATCGGCGGCAACCTCGCCGTCGGGCAGGACTCCTTCGAGGAGACGCGGGAGACGTTCAAAGCGCTCGGCTTCGACCGGGTCTTCAATTCGGAGACCGACCCGGAGGAAGCCATCGAGGCACTGAAAGCCGACCTCGGCCACCGCTCCCGTGAGGAGGCCTCGTCCGAGAAGGTCCAGCTCGGCTCCTGAACCACGGACGCCTTTTTTAGCCGCTCACGCCAGCAAACCATACGTAATCCGGAACACTCTCAGCTACTGCTGCCGGTCGATCGCGCACAGCCCGGGATGCTTTACGACCAGAGTGAGTATGGTATACAATGTCGCATATGACTGCTGAGCTGAGTGACGGTACCGAAATCAAGAATATTCACGACGTGGTCGAAGGGTCGAACGGTGTCCACCTGAAGAAGGAGGTCGGCGGTGGCGGGCTCGAACGGGTCGCGTACATCCCGTATCCGAACCTCCTCTACGTGTACCACGACAACTGAACGTCGGCCAGAGCGACCTTCGTAATCGTGGTAATCCGGCAGCAGAACCGAGACTAGCGACGCACCTAGTCCCCCACCAATATATCGGCCCCACTGCATAGGTCTGCCATGTCCGAACCACGCGTCGTCGGCGTCGTCGGCAGTCTCAGGGAGCAGAGTTACACCAGAGTCGGCATCGAGCGCGCACTCGCTGCCGCCGAAGAGACGGGAGCGACGACGGAACTGCTCGACCTCCAGGAGTTCGATCTGCCGGTGTTCGACGCCGACCACCGCGAGGCCGGTGACGCCGTCGCGTTCGCTGACAGCATCCACGCGGCTGATTCAGTTTTGCTGGGGACGCCGGTGTATCACGGGTCCTATTCCGGCGTGTTGAAGAACGCACTCGACTACTGCGGGTTCGACGAGTTCGAACACAAGACCGTGGGGTTACTGGCGGTCGCTGGCGGGGGCTTTCCCATCACCGCACTCGAACACCTGCGCTCGGTCTGTCGGGCGCTGAACTGCTGGGTCATCCCACATCAGGCTGCAGTTCCGAACGCGCGCAACCATATCGCCGATGGCCAGATAGTTGACGCCGACATCGAGGAACGCGTGGTGACCCTCGGCGAGGAAGCGGTCCAGTACGCGAACATCGAGCCGGACCCGGCGTGTTTCGAGAGTGCGGAGAACGTCGGCGCGGACGATTAGCCGCGAGGACCGCCGTGGGTGTCCGAGCCGTGAGCGGCCGGTCCGAAGGAGCGGATGATTAGCCGTGAGGACCACTCTGCGTGTCGGCGCCGTGAGCGGCCGGTTCGAAGGAGCGGACGATTAGCCGCGAAGACCGCCGTGGGTGTCTGAGCTGTGAGCGGCCGCTGACCGAGAGAAGGAAACGGTCAAACCGACCCACGTCTTATTGACGGTCGTGACTCAGTGGGTCGAGAATCCGACCGGTGGCCGGGACCGGGGGCCAACCGCGCTGGTTCGCGCGTGGGTCGAGATACTACGGCGTCCGCGGCGCTTTTTCCGCACCGGCGTCGCGCCGGGCGACCAGGCTCCGGGGCTGGTGTTTGCGGCGACGGTTGTCCTCTTCGAGGAGGTGAGCCGCTATGCCGTCGTCAATCTGGCCGAGCGGGGGCTACTTTCGACAGGGCCGTTCGATTACCCCGCTATCGGCGGGTTCTCGCCCGGCGTTGCGGTACTGGCGCTGTTTGCTATCCTCGTGTTCGTCACGCCGGCAACGGTACATCTGACGGCGGCGTTGCAGACGCTGCTGTTGCTCCCCGTCGCGTCGGACCGCGGCGGCGTCAGTGAGACCGTGCAGGTGATGTGCTACGCGATGGCCCCCTGTCTGCTGGCGGGTCTGCCGAGCGCAGAGGTCCGGGTGCTCGTCACCGCCTGGGGCGCAGGGCTGTACCTGATCGGGACCGCTGTCGTCCACAACGTCAGGCTCCCGGTGGCTGCAATCGTCGGGGCCATCCCCGCCGCGATTATTTTCGGCTACGGCTTCCGTGGCTTCCAGGCCCTCTCGGTGCTGGCCGCTAACTACGGGTTTTAGGGTCCGGCGGCGTGCGTTTCCGCACGATGCTCAGTATTGATATCGACCAGTTCATGCTGGAACTCAAGGATGGAGCGTTCAAGAGCGTCGGCCCCTCGAACAAGGAAGCGACGATCAAGATGTACGACGTGGACGGCGTCGACGTTCGCGAATACGGCGACAAGCGCGTGAAAATTGCCTTCGAAGACGAACAGGGAAGCGAAATCGAGGTCGCCCTGTTCCCGGAACAGGCGAAAGCCGTCGCTTCAGGGCTAGAGCTACTCGAAGAGGAAAGCGAGATGTTCGAATAGAGATCCCGTTTGGCTCGTCCGGAATTCGACAACCGTTTTAGGCCCGACATGCTTGCACCGTGTAATGGGTTCGTGTATCATCTGCGGCAAATCTGTCGAAGGACGCATCTGTGACCTCCACGAGGAGGACGCCCTGTTCGAGTTCCGTGGCTCGCGTGCCGACCAGCTATCGGTCGACCGCTACTACCGCGGCAGTGTTGACGGCTTCGCCGAGTTCGGCGTGTTCGTCGACATCGGCGACAGCGTAACGGGGCTGCTCCACCGGAGCGAACTGGACCAGCGGCTCGATTCCCTCGACTGGGACTCGGGCGACACCGTCTACGTCCAGGTCAAGAACGTACGGGACAACGGCAACGTCGACCTCGGCTGGTCGATCCGCCAGTCCGAACGCGAGTTCCGCGGCGTCCTCGTAGACGACCCGGAAATCGGCCATTCCGTCCTGCTTGAGAACGAAGACGACGAAGACGACGAGGTGGACGAGGAAGCAGCGCCTGAATCGACAGCCGACGAGTCAACAAGCCAGAGTGACGACGAGTCGAGTGCGGACGACGACTCCGGCGCAAGCCAGCCTGACTCCGAGAGTGCCACAAGCGCCGGTGCTGTCAGCCGAGCCAGCGACGACGACCGCGTCGAGGGCACTGCGTCCGTTGGCGGCAACGACAGTGGGTCGAACACCGCCGTCATGACCGAGTCTGACGAGGAAGCCGACGCAGAGAGCGAGGCAAGCCAGTCAGACGAGACGACCGATGAACCGGTCGCCGCGGCTATCGGCGACCTTGACGACCACGTCGGTGCGGACGTTCGGCTGGAAGGCGAAGTCGTCGGCATCCGACAGACCTCCGGGCCGACAGTGTTCGAACTGCACGACGAGACCGGCACTGTCGATTGCGCGGCCTTCGTCGAAGCGGGTGTCCGCGCTTACCCCGAAGTCGAAGAAGACGACTACATTCGACTGTCGGGCGACGTCCGTGAGCGACGTGGCGAACTGCAGGTCGAGACCGAAGACCTCGATGTGCTCGAAGCAGAAGAGCGCGAAGAAGTCGAACAGCGACTCGCTGATGCGCTCGATGACGAGGCCCGACCCGACACGGCCGACCCGCTCGCCGAAGACACGGCGGTCGCGGCCCTCTCCGATGAACTGGTCGAGGCAGCGACCCAGATCCGGAAAGCAGTGCTGACCGACCGACCGGTCATCGTCCGCCACGCTAACACCGCGGACGGCTACCTCGCCGGCAGCGCGCTCGAACGGGCGGCGCTCCCGCTCGTCACCGAGCAGCACCGCCGCGCCGACGCGAAGTACCACTACTTCGACCGGCGACCTATCGAGGGCGGCGTCTACGACATGGACGACGCAACGAAAGACACGACGACGATGCTCGACAACCGAGAGCGCCACGAGGAGAAGCTCCCACTGTTCGTCTTCGTCGCCGCCGGCGGCACGCGCGAGAGCCTCGACGGCTTCGACCTGCTGAACGTCTACGGCGCACCGAGCGTCGTCATCGACGACATCGATGTCGACGGCGCGGTCGTCGACACCGTCGACGCCGTCGTCTCGCCCTCGGCTGACGCCGTTTCCGAGACCACCTCGACGGCGCTCGCGGCCAACGTCGCCGCACACGTCAACGAGGACGTTCGCGACGACCTGCAACACCTCCCGGCCGTGAGCTTCTGGGAGGACATCCCCGAGCCGTACGTCGACGCCGCCAGCGAGGCCGGCTACAACGAGACTGCGGTGTCGGAACTCCGCGAAGCTGTCGCCCTCGAAGCCCACTACCAGTCCTACGAGGACAAGCGCGAACTCATCACCGACCTCGTGTTCGGTGACGACGAGGAAGACGTGGGCGGCCTGGCCGGCCACATCGCCGAGCAGTTCCGCGAGAAGGTTGACGAAGAGGTGTCCACCGCTCGAGCCAACCTTGACCACCGGACTGTTGACGGCGTTGACATCGCCGTGCTCGACACGGACGCGTTCACTCACCAGTACGAGTTCCCGCCGGAGTCGCTCCTGCTCGACGAACTCCACCGGGATGTCCGCGACGAGAGTGACGCCGTGCTCGGCATCTCGACGGACACGATGTACGTCCGTGCCAACGGTGATCTGGACCTGCACGAGCTAGTCAACGAGGTCAGCGAGCGAGTTCCCGAAGGCGGCGTCGCGACACGGAGCGTCCGCGAGGGGACCATCCGCTATCTGGCTGGCGAGCGCCCGGCCGTCCTCGACGCCACGCTCGACGTGCTGGCCGACGAACTGTAACGCAACAGACTTTTTCTCCCTGCCGGCAGTCTGACCGGGCATGAGCGACGGCCCCGTCAACGAAGCCGACCTCGACTGGACCGACCACGAACACGGCGACCGGACGTTCAAGCGCAAGCAGATCGGTGACGCCGCCGGAGGCGAAAAACTCGGTGCGAGCCTCTACGCCGTCCCGCCGGGCAAGCGGCTCTGGGTGCGCCACTACCACGAGGGCAACGAGGAAGCAATATTCGTCCGTGGCGGAACGGGAACGCTCCGGCTCGGCCCCGAGGCCGACGAGCACGCGCTGGAACCGGGCGATTACGTGGCGCTCCCGGCTGGCGAAGAGAGCGCGCATGAAATCGAAGCCGGTGAGTCTGAACTCCGACTGCTAATGGTTTCGACGATGGAAGAACCGGATATCACTGTCTACCCCGACCGGGAGATGGTCGGACTGTACGCCGGGTCGCCCCCGGGCGGCGAGAAAGCAGACCGGACGCTGTCGACGTATCTCGACAGGAACGCCGAAAAAGAGTACTGGGAGGAGTGAGTCGCTAGCGGCTGCCGACCTCGAACTCCGACAGCATCGTCTGGAGCCGCTCCGATTGGTCGGCGAGTGATTCGATGCTGGCACTGACCTGTGACATGGACGCGGCCTGTTCCTGCGCGGTCGCGGAGGCGGTTTCGGTTTCCGCGGCGGTCGCCTCACTGATGTCCACGGCTTCCTCGACCATCGCCACCGTTTCCTCGGTCGTGGCGGCCTGGTCATCGGTCGTGTCGCTGATCTCCTGAATACCGTTGTCGGTCGCCTCGGCGTTTTCAGCCACTTGCGTGAACGTGTCGACGACAGCTTCCACGGCTTCGGTACTCTCTTGCATGTCCTCCTTGGCTCCCCGTGCCTCCGTGACCGTGGTTTCGGTCTGCGCCTGGGTCTCCGCGATGAGCTGTTCGATTTCGCTTGCCGAGGTTTGCGTCTCCTCAGCTAGCTGTTTGACCTCGTCCGCAACGACGGCAAACCCGTCGCCGCCAGATCCGTTCCCGGCCCGGGCTGCCTCGATGTTGGCGTTCAGGGCCAGCATGTTCGTCTGTTCGGCGATGTCGCCGATGAGTTCGACGATGTCACCGATCTCGGCCATCTTCTCGTCCAATCGCTCCACGTTTTCAACGGTCGAGTCGATCGCCGTCTGGACCTCACGGGAGCCCGCTATCGCTTCCTGTGCCGTCTCCTGGCCCGCGTCTGCAATCTCAGCCGTCTCGCGGGACCGCTCCGCGACGGTTTCGGCGGACGCGGCGACCTCTTCGACGGTCGCCGACAGATCGGTCATCTCGCCGGAGACGGTTTCGAGCATCTCCCGTTGTTCGTCCGCCCCGCTGGCGATGCCCTGAATCGACTCGCTCATGTCCTCGCTGGCTCCGGTCGCCTCGTTCGCACCGGCCGTGACCTGGTCGCTCGTCGTTGCAACCTCTTCCGAAAACGTCTGTATCTCCTCCATCGCCGACTCCGTCTCCGTCATCATCTTGTTGAACGACTCTGCGATCTGTGCCATCGCTTCGTTGTCGGCCACGTCGGGGTCGACGCGAACCGTCAGGTCACCGTCAGCGGCGGCCGCCATCGCCTCGCTGAATCTGCTGGCTGTCTCCTGGAGTTCCGTGTTTTGCTGCTCGGCGGCCTGCATTTTTGCCTCCGCCTTCTCGCGGGCCTCCTTTGCCTCTGCGCGTTTCCGCTCTATCTCCTCTTGTTTGGCCTGAAGGTCGTCAATCTCCGAGGCGCGTTGTTCGGCTTGTTCGAAACGCTCCTGTGACTTCTCGCGTGATCGCTCGGTTGACACCCAGTTGTTCACGAGGGCGACACACAGCATCAGGACGAACCCACCGTGGATGAGCCCCCACGCCCATGGGTTGTTAATTGCTGCCGCGTGGTTATAGACGCGACTCGGGTCGATGGTCCCAAAGTACCCGTGGGTGAGAACCACATACGCCAATCCCCATAAGAATGGGACCCAGTCTTCGTACACAGCAACCATTGCCATCCCGACAAAGAAATGAAAATGGGCTTCGATATAGCCGCCGGATAATTGAACGAGGGCCAGTGACGACACAAACACCGCCGTGACTGAGAGGATTGTCCTGACACGCCGCCTGAAGCGAGCGATGAGGCTCCCAGCTGACAGGGCGAACACAACCCCACAGAGTAACAGTACCCGTGGCAGCGCGGTAGCAGGGATTTGCGCTTCAGCTATCGGAGTAGACCCGGTGTAGATGCCAAGCCCGAACAGAAACGGGATATGCAGCAATGTCACGAGCACCACACTCCGGTGTCGGTTGCGCCACTGCTTGTCCGGGATTGTCGAACCATCCGGGATATAGGATACGAAGCTTTCTAGCCGCTCGACTGGGCCTGGATTGCGATCTGTTTGCTGCCCAATGTCTCCCGTTGGCTGTGCCATATGCACACATGGTATGGATACCGCAAATTAACCTTTTCGCGCAGATTATCATTTCCTGAACTGCGGTATTGCCACGGACTCCATGCACTGAAAGAACTTTACGCCGCTCCTGTAACCGACACTGGCTCCCGTTTACGCTCGCAGGCGGACGCAGTATGATGGATTGCTCGCAACCCAGTGGATTGGAAATAGTGGTTGGAGCCCAGCGTTGCTGTATTACCCGTCACTCACACGCTGCGTTCAAACACAGAATACTCATCCGGCAGTATCAACTGACATACCGAGGCCAGGTACCTGCAGTCACGATCTGACAGTCTATGTGCTGTTTCCAGTTGCGCACTGTCTACCAACCGCGACTCCGGCCGTGCTACTTATTAGCCCCTGAAACAGACTTAGCCGCCTTCTTTGCGCCGTAGTATGCCCACTCAGCGCTGTAACAGAACACGCAGCCGCGGAAGGTCGGCCGGTCGAGGCTCTTGGTGTCGTCCGTTTCACCGCTCATACTTCGATATGGGGTGACAAGATAATGAACCCCACGGCCACCCCCGTCGCTGACGATACCCGAGCGACACGCTTATTCGGCCGAGACGCCGATTTCGCACAACGCCGATGAGCACGGAGACGCCGGACCCAGACGAGACAGAGACCTTCCAGCAGGTGTGTGCGGAGCTGGTCGACCGGATTCTCGCAGGTGAGGTCGAGCGCGACGACGTCGAATCAGCCAAGATCGATGTCTGCCGCGAGTACTCCGCGCCGAAAGTGCCGAAAAACTCCGAACTGCTCGATTACGCGCCACAGGAGCACCGCGAGGTGCTGGAGGAGGTTCTCCAGCGCAAGCCGGTTCGGACCGCCTCGGGTGTGTCCCCCATCGCTATCATGACCTCGCCAGAGCGGTGCCCCCATGGGAAGTGCCTGTACTGTCCCGGCGGCCCCGACTCGGAGTTCTCCTCCGCCCAGTCCTACACCGGTCACGAACCCGCGGCCGCACGCGGCGAACAGAACGACTACGACCCGTACGGGCAGGTCACCCTCCGGCTCAACCAGTTGCGGGAGATCGGCCATCCCGTGGATAAGGCCGAACTCATCGTGATGGGCGGGACGATGACAGCCCGGAGCCACGACTATCAGGAGTGGTTCGTCAAGCGAGCCCTCGAAGCGATGAATGACTTCGATGTGGACGGAGAGCCGACGCCCGCAGAGGACGTGAGCTTCGCCGAAGACGACTACGAGTTCCGCTATCTGGAGGACGTTATCGCTGAGAACGAGACCGCCGATGTCCGCAACGTCGCCACGACGTTCGAGACGAAGCCCGACTGGTGTGACCCCGAGCAGATCGACCGGATGCTTGACCTTGGCGCCACGAAAGTTGAGGTGGGCGTCCAGACTACCTTCGAGCGCATCAACCGCGAGATGCACCGCGGTCACGGCGTCCAGGCCTCTATCGACGCCAACCGCCGCCTGCGCGACTCAGGGTTCAAAGTTGGCTTCCACATGATGCCGGGCCAGCCCGGGATGTCCAAGGAGATGTGTCTGGAGGACTTCCGACGTATCTTCGAGCAGACCGACTGGCGGCCGGACTACCTCAAAATATACCCGACGCTGATCGTCGAAGGAACCGTCACCTATGACTGGTGGCGCAAAGACGAGTTCGACCCGCTGGACAACGACGAGGCCGCTGAGTTAGTCGCCGAAATCAAGGATATGATTCCCCGCTACACCCGACTTCAGCGCGTCCAGCGGGACATCCCGGCTGACTTCATCGAAGGCGGGGTCTGGAAGTCGAACCTCCGGCAACTCGCCTGGAAGCGGATGGAAGAACACGACTGGACGTGTGACTGTATCCGCTGTCGGGAGGCCGGACACAGCGATGACGTCGCCGAGAACATCGAACTCGACGTGATGACCTACGAGGCCTGTGGCGGCACGGAACACTTCATCTCCTTCGAGGACTTCGAGAACGATGTCCTCGTCGGCTTCTGTCGGCTTCGGTTCCCCAACGACCCGGTGCGCCGGGAGCTACAGGACGCCGCAATCGTCCGCGAACTCCACGTCTACGGCAACGCCGTCGGCGTCGGGCAGGAAGGTGACGATGAGGACCACCAGCACAAAGGCTACGGAAAGAAACTGCTGGAGAAAGCGGAGGCACTGGCCCGGGACGCCGGCTTCCCGAAACTGGCCGTCATTTCCGGCATTGGTGTCCGGCAGTACTACCGGGAGAAACTGGGGTACAAGCAGGACGGCCCGTACGTGAGCAAGCGCCTCTGATAGCGTTCCGACCTGACTTTCCAATCGCTACCGTGTAACCGTACGGCTTGTGAGTGGCCCATAGCTACAGAACTGCGATGTTGTGTGTCCGCTCAGCGTGCGGTGCCGCCACCGCGCCACGGGTGCTGGGCGACGATTGAAGGGACAGACGTCATTTGAGGTACTATATGTATACCGACGTGACAGCCGTACTGCCGGAGTGGTGTGACTAGCCCATTACCTGTAATGTCTGGCTGCATCCCTTATTAGACTAGAACCGGCAGTAGCGGACGGAAGGCGCGATAATAGGACCTTACTTGGCGATTCGTTCCCGCTAACTAATTACCATACTGTCATCGGCCAACCCATGGGTAAGATTACGGGCCTGTGGCTATCAGCGATGACGCTACTGGCTGTGGTTGCGGTGTCGACGGCCCCGATGTTTGGGCCGGGCGTTGCGGCTGCGTCTAATCACGAGACAGGGACATCTGAAGGACCGGACGTCAAGATACAGGATGTCGGACTGATAGACACACAAGCTAATACGGGCCAGAAGAACACGCCGGAACTCGACCTGTGGGTCTCGTTCGAGAACACAGGCGACATGGAAGGGAAAGAAACGATTACCGTCGATATCGGCGGGCGGGAAGTGACGGTCATCGGCCCCGACGAAGCGACGGTTGCACCGGATAAGTCGAGAAACGTGACCACGACGTACGTGCTGGAGACCAGTGACGGCGGCTATATCGAAAACGGGGAACACGAGGTGACTGTCAACGGTGAGTCCGCTGGTACGCTGGTCGTCGACGAACCGAATATTACCGTCACATCTCACGCATGGAATACGACGACAGTCAGCGAGGGCGGTGCCGTCGAACTGGCCGTCACCGCGGAGAATACCGGAGCCGTTTCCGGACAGCGGGATATCTTCACCTACGTAGACGGGAAGTCCGTCGACGCAGTGTCTTTCAACCTCGAACCGGGCGAATCAGGGACGGAAAAATACGCATACACGTTTGATGATCCGGGTGAGTACAGCTTCGGCACCAGCAACCAAACCCGGACTATTACCGTCGGCGATCCGGCCAACTTGGAAGTCTCCGATCGGGAACTAAGCCAGTCGGCTATTAACGAGGGCGACAGTGTCAATATTACAGCGACGGTGGAAAACACAGGCGACCGGCAAGGGAGCTACGCGGTTCCGTTCGTCATTGACGGCAAGACCGAGGTGAGGGAAAATGTGACACTCTCCGGCGGTGAAAAAACACAAGTGTCATATATTCGTTCATTCAACAACGTCGGAACTTACACTGTCGGTATCGCGGACAAACAAGTAGGAGAAGTCGAAGTGGCCCCGCCACCGGTCATTGAACTGCAGGAGGCTGAATTAATCGATACACGAATTGACTCGGGACAGATGATAACGCCGACGCCTGGGCTGTCCATAGTATTCGAAAACACGGGCGGATCAACAGGCACGGTTCCAGTAGATATCGAAGTCGGTGGGCAAAAAGTGGGGATTATCAGCTCATCAGAGGTGACTGTCAAGCCTGGCAATAAAAAAAGAGTGAACGCAAGCTACAGACTGGAGACTAATGATGGTGGCTATGTCAATGACGGTGAACACGAAGTCACCGTCAATGGGGAACCTGCTGGCACACTAATCGTCGGCCGTTCAAATATTACTGTCACAGACACCTCTGTAAATACAACGACGATAACTGAGGGCGGAGCTGCTGCACTCAACATCACTGCGGAGAATACAGGTGTCGTTTCGGGAAGCAAGCCTGTCCGTATTTTCCTTGGTGAAGACAGGGTTAGCACTGTCGAGATCGCTCTTGAACCAGACGAGAGGGGCACGGCGACGTACGTGCATACTTTCAATGAGGCTGGTGAGTTTACTTTTGAGATTCGCGGCGAGACTCAGACAGTCACAGTCGAGCAGCCAGCGACGTTCGAGGTCTCTGACAGGGCCCTGAACACGACGAGTGTGAGCGAGGGCAAGAGCGTCGCGGTGACCGCAACAGTCACGAACACCGGCGACCAGGCCGGCACCTACGAGGTCCCGCTTACGGTCGCTGACGAGCGGGCGGACGCTACGGAACTGCGATTAGGCCCCGGCGAATCGACGACCGTCTCGTTTACCGAACCGTTCACCGCCGTGGGAACGTACGCTATCAATCTCGACGGCGAGCGGGTCGGGACGGTCCGTGTGTCCGAGTCGGCGACGTTCGAAACCACCACTGTCGACCTGAACCGAACGGATGTCGTCACCGGAGCGCCGATAGCAGTCGCCGCGACTGTTCGGAACGAGGGTGACCAGACCGGAACGGCCGAGGTGCGGTTACAGGAGGACGGTACCACGATAGATACGCAGTCGGTGACACTCGACGGCGGCGAGGAAACGACCGTCACGTTCGTCCAGTCGTTCAGCGATGCGGGGACGCGAGCTATCGCCGTCGACAACCAGTTCGGAGCCCGTGTGACAGTGACTGACCCGGCGACGTTCGAGATCAGCAACGCGGCGGTCAGTAGTGAGTCTGTGACTCAGGGAGGCGCTGTCGAACTTAGCGCGACCGTAACGAACACCGGTGGACAGGCGGGGAACGTCACGGGGAACTTCTCAGTGGCGAGTTCCGTTGTGGAGAGCCGAGAAGTGACCTTGGATGGCGGTGAGGCGAGAGAAATCACGCACGAACACGTCTTCAACAGCAGTGGGAACTACGTAGTCGATATCAATGGTGAGCGGGCTGGCACGGTCACGGTCAAGGAGCCGGCGGCGTTCGACACGGCTGCTGTCGAACTGAACCGGACGAGCGCTCGAACAGGCGAGCCCGTCGAGGTGACTGCCACGGTCGTTAACAACGGTGACGAGACGGG
>NZ_JAAOHT010000019.1:0-56514 GCF_011440255.1 Haloarcula sp. JP-Z28
TTTTAGCTAACTGGACCGCTTTCTTCGTGAAGCGGGCAATCTTCGACATAGAGCATCGGCGGTTTCCCGCTTCAACTTCCTAGTTCTGACGGTCGAAGCCGACGCTGTCCAGCGATTCACCAGAGCCCACTCTTGTATATTGACTATACCGAACAGAATCTCGGTTGCTCTGGTTCCTGACGCGCTGGCCGGTGCGTGGCTAAGGCCTACGGACAGAGCGCAGAGGGTATGTTGTTGTCGTCAGGAGTATTCCCCGCGCTAGCAAGCAAGCCCGATTCGGAATTAACGAACATAGCTAAAATTCAAGTCGCTCGAAGGGGTTTCAGGGGGATTCACAGCACTCGCCACGACCGGTTGACTCAGGTAGAGGGCGTCTGAAACGCGACTCCACATCGGTGAGTCGCCGGTGCTGTCTCTGGGACATATACCTGTAACAACGCTCTGCAGAAGTGCCCATAGTATTTGAGATATGTGAATACTACTCACCGCTGGCGGCTGCGGACTCCAAATTGATCTCGATGATGTTTGCTGCCTCCATTACCGATTCAGGGAGGTCATTGTAGAGGTAGTCACCGGAGAGCCGCGTTTTCGGTGCGGTCACACTGATTGCTCCACAGACCGTACCGTCCACGTCTTGAATCGGAGCGCCTACAGACCGCATGCCCCGAATTTCCTCCTCATCGTTTACCGCGTACCCCCGCGCTCGAATTTCTTCGAGTTCTTCCCGTAGCTCGTCGGGGTCAGTGATTGTCTGCTCTGTCTGCTGAACAAGTCCTTCGGTAGCCACTGTTTCAGTGACCCGATCGTCATCGAAATATGCCAGCAGCGCTTTTCCGGTCGCAGTACAGTGGAGGTACTGTGGGGATTCCCTGGTTCGCCGTTGATAGTCCACAGCGACAGTTTCGCCCCCATTATGCTCGTACAGCGTCACCTCTCTGCTCCGGTACGCAACTGTGAGATGGACCCATTCGTTTGTCTCTTCGGCTAGGCGATTTACTTCCTCTTTTCCGAGCTGATAGAGGTCGATCCGATTCCGAACGCTTTCACCGAGTGGTATGAACCGCAGCCCCAACCGATATACCCCGTCTGACTTATCGATAAAGCCCTCAGCAACGAGTGTCTGTAGGTACGTATGTAGTGTACTTTTGGCAACATCTATATTCCCACAGAGATCGGAAAGCGTCGCCTCAGACTGTGACTGAAGTTCACGCAGGACCTCACTGGCAGTCTGCATTGACTTGATTCGTCGGGTTGGTGGCTCGCGTTCAGTCATGTGCTGATTCTCGTTTATCATGGTTATATGATTTTGGTATATCGAATGCACAGTCTATTGCTGTAGCCCTCTTCGTCTAAGATATATGCGCCAGATTGGGATGGTCCGCCCCAGTGGACTGGATCTCGAAGCACAATCCAATCCGACCCGGATATATCGACTGTCAGCAGCACTCCCCTACATGAACTTTTATTAATTATGATGTCGATGGAGCAAACGACATGCGCTGTTGCCATAGTCGGTGTAGTCGCCAAACTGGCCGTATAGCGACTGAAAAGCCGATACGGACCTCATTGGCAGGAACAGATTTTGATGCAGATACAGCATTGCGCAACGAGCGGAATGGCGATACGTAACCGAATCAATAAGAATGAGTTCTGAATTCGACATCAAGCTGTACGACGACATTGACCCCGAGGACCGACCCTCTCTGGTAGAGGCGCTGATACCGATTATTGGGATGCTAACCGCACTGGGTATCGGGATTGGAATTTACGGGCTTGACCCGCAGTTCCCCCTCCTCTGGGGGATTGCCTTCACTGGCCTGTTCAGTTACTTCCGATTCGACATCTCCTGGGACGAGATGTACTCCGGGATCACACACACGTTGCTGATGGGCATTCAGGTCGTGTTCATCCTGTTTATTGTCTATGCGCTCATCTCGACCTGGATACAGGCCGGAACGATTCCGACGCTCATGTACTATGGCCTTGACCTGCTGCACCCGATAGTGTTCCTCCCGCTCACAGCGATCATTACTGCGGCGATAACGTTTGCTATCGGGTCATCGTGGACCGCGGCGGGGACGCTCGGCGTTGCCTTCATCGGAATCGGTTCTGGACTTGGACTCCCTGAACCGATGACTGCAGGGGCAATCCTCACCGGCGCATACACGGGTGACAAGCAGTCACCGCTCTCGGACACGACAAACCTCGCTTCGGCGGTGACGAACACTGATCTGTACGATCATATCAATGCGATGCGGGCAGGGACGTTCCTTGCCTTCTCCATCGCTGTCGTCCTATACGCCGGCCTCGGCATCCGCGCATCAGGGGCTATTCCTGTTGACCGGATCGCTGAGATCCAGACGGCGCTTACGGGCTCGTTCACGATCTCACCGCTTGCTTTCTTCCCGCTTCTCGTGACATTCGGACTGGCCATCTACGGCATCTCTGCAATTCCAGCTCTCGGTGCTGGTGTCTTTGCCGGCGCGATAACCTCGGCCGTGCTTCAGGGCAACTCGTTCACGTCGGTCTGGACCGTCGCACAGAGTGGGACAAGCCCGGAAACAGGGATGGAACTCGTAAACGGCCTCCTCGCAAGCGGTGGCATGGTTGGCGGTGCATGGGCCGTAACAATTGCCATCGCCGCACTCGCACTGGGTGGGCTGTTTGAGTGTACTGGAATTATCGCCGTTCTAGCCCATCACCTCGGCCAGCTCAGCAAGAGCGTTGGTAGTCTCACTGGTATTACGGTCCTGTCGTCAGTCTCGATGAACGTCCTTGCGGCAGAACAGTACATAAGTATCGTTGTTCCCGGCGTGACGCTGGGCAGTCTCTACGAGGAGAAGGGGCTCAAGACAGAGAACCTTTCGCGGGCGATTGAGTCCTCCGGGACCGTCACAAGTGCGCTCATTCCATGGAATAGCGGCGCAGTGTTCATGGCTGGCACGCTTGGTGTCAGCACGTTCCAGTATGCGCCGTATTACTTCCTGGGCTTCCTCTCGCCGCTCATCCTCATCCTCATGGGAGTTACCGGCTGGCAGATCACATACACTGAGGCCGAGGCTGACGACCATATGACGAGTAACGTGGCTGCACCGGCAGATAGTGACTGATCACACTATTCGAAGAGTGACCATGTGAGAACCCAGATCCTATCTGGAATACACAGTGCACCTCCGGTCTCGCAACCTGCTGCCTACTGGGTCGAGTGTAGCAGTGAGTGAAATACAGTAACTGACACAGCCTGATCGAAAAGGTTGGAAAAACTGAAAATATAGGTTTTGATACTATATCTGATTAATTGAGAAATGCACTAAACACGCCTTCGACGTGTAGAATTAAGCGGCTATTCTTTGAAGATTAAAACCGCAGCATCTCACAATCTAGCGTCCTACTGCCAACTATTACGAGTTTTACGCTCAGTATGCCGATTTAAGCAACTCAATAGTACAATGCCACTAGGTATAGTGGAAAAGTAACGTTGTGAGCAAATCTGTATAAAAAGAGCACGAGGAGCGCTAAACGAACTGAATGACGCAATCTCATTCGGTGCTGATAGACCAGTTGAACTTGAGTTAGTGTCTCGTCGCGTTACGGGAGACGGCACAATGAACGGAACTGTTCTCCAAATAATAACATATCTTACTTATATTGGAATATTACACGACTACAGAATGGAACGTGCTGCTTGAAGGAGGCTGTGTTTTACTCATGCCACTGCTTTGTGGCTGGTGGGTCGACACCTGTAAAGTGTTCGCCGCGTGAAAACGCCTGATGTAGGTGGCAGTAGCACTTGAATGGGCCGCACTGACAGTAGCTACTGCAACCCAGTTCACAACACGTTACCGGGCACTGGTTCAGTTGCTGCCCCGTTCAGACCACCACAACACGGTCGGTCTGCCAGCAGCCTCGAAACTCACCGACGGACTGCACTGACAGACCGAACTCGTACGTGGTTGTTCGGCCATCCGGCCCTGTCACCGTCACCCGCTGTTCAGCATAGTTCTCATCCCGCTCGACAGGGCCCCGCACAGCCTCCTCAAAGTCGATCATCGGCCGGTACTGTGGTGACTGGACCATGGCTATGAACCGGTCAAGCGGGCCAGTAGAGCGGCGGTTGGCCGGGGAGGCGAAGTTGTACGCCGTCATGATTCCCGCGTTCTCAAACGGGTCGTCATTTGTTTCCAGCGCGTCAAGCTGCAGGGAAATGGCGTCGCCGGGGCTGTACGTCTCACGAGGCGTCGGAAGGTCGGCCACCGGATATTCGCGTTCAGACATTGGTATCGTAGGGACGAGCGCGTACCTGCAACAGGTGCTGTATCAGCATGAATGGCACGCCTGAGCAGCCATAGGCCGGACATCGACGGGAGTTTGTGTTACCGCTAACTACAACAGCCAACTGCGAACATGGCCCCACTCAGGGACGCACTTATCGACTGTATGCTGCTAGATGAGGAGAGATTTCGCCGTCGGCTTCCAGACATTGTCGAAACACACAATCTCCAGAGTGTTGACCTGGAACTCGCTGACGAGTCACCGACTGACATCCTCCAAGACCTCGATGGGTTCGAGCCCAGCTCTGTGACGGCGTTTGAGCGGGAACGCATCGCCAGAATGGTGCGACTCGGGACGGTCCCGCTGGGTCTGACGCTCACTGGCCCGGCGTATCAGGATAATCCAGTCCGATACGCGACACAGACGTTTCAGGAGATGACCGGGTACTCGCTAGCAGCGCTTCGCGGCGAGAACCTTCGATTGCTGCAGGGGCCAGCAACTGACGCCGATGCAATCGCAACGCTTCAGGAAGGGATCGATATCTGGGAACAGCGGACCGTCGAACTGTGGAACTACCGAGCGGACGGGACACGCTTCAGAAACCGAGTGACGATAGTGCCGCTTACCGGCCCCGATGGTTCCATCACGAACTGGCTCGGGGTGCAGAAAGCTATCGACACGCCGGACACCTGACTGTCGGTGGCACCGCTCAGAACGCGTCTCTGACCGGTTGGCCGGTCAGCTTGCGATGTAGAGGAGATGCACCAGCACAGCTGTCATCCCGGCAGCAATCATCAACGCCCATCCAGTCCGCCGGACACGCTGCCCGTACTCGCTTAGGTCGTTGTCTTCAGTTCCGAGTATCGTGATGAGCCGACTCGGATGCCTGAATGGACTCGGCGGCTTCGGGTCTGGGAGTCGCCGCCGGAGTTGCTGGTACTCGGCGAACGACCAGCCGCCGTACAGGCACAGTGAGAGGATCATCCCGACCCAGAAGCTGAACCCCGCGAGCATCGGGAGCCCGATCGGCCCCAGAAGTTCTGCCTGAATCTCCTGTGGCGGGCCTCCAAATTCACCGGGGGTGTTGAGAAGGCCGAACACCAGCGCGACCATCGAGAGCCAGAACCCGACGAAACAGACACCGAGTCCCTGTTTCGATAGCCGGTGGAGTATCTCGCCGTGACTGTCAACCCACGTCTCTCGTGGCGCTGGCTGCCCCTCACTTGCCGGACGGAGCTCTTGCTGACCCGGGTTCTTCGCCCCCAGCCCGGCCAGTACCCCGATGACGGAGAGGAAACCACCGACTGCAATGGCTCGCAGTGGGAACGGCGTCCGCTCTCGAATCAGGAACGCGTCGTCCGGGTCGGCTGGTGAGACGTATGCGCGGGCCGTCGTTCCCGGCTCGTAGGACTCGACCACCGACTCTGCTTTCGACCGGTCGGAGTACGTCCGGACGCCTGTGCTCGGGAACACCTGCTCGCTGGTGTAGGTCTCCCCCTGATATTTGTACGTGTACTGAATTTCCGGTTCGTAATCGATTCCTCGCCCGCCGTCCATTCGATCGACACTGGAATCGGTGATGGTTGCCTGGACGGCAACGGCGTTGTCGACCGCCTGTGACTGCTGGACGTAGTCGTACCCGCCGAACCCGAGCAGACCGGTGGCAAGGAGCAGCAAAAGTGCGCTCTTCTGTGAAAGGTGGAGGGTCGTGATTCCGACCGGGACCTTCATATCAATACACAGTATTGTATCCCATTCGTATGAGCGTAGCGCTCGAAACACGCCACTCCACAGCCCGGTCGCGTTCTATCAGGGAGCAACCGAATCGAGACGCTACCCCTCGTCTGCCTTCCCATCGCGTCGGTCACGCTCTCTCGCTTCCGGGTCCCGCTCTGCTGGGTTGCCGTGTCCGCCGCCGCCGGGCGTTCGGACGGAGACGGTCGTCCCAGCCTCGACATCAATGGAGGCCTTGGCAGGGACTGGCTCGCCGTCGACCAGATTCTCCCCTGTTGTGCCGTCCTCGCCGCCAGCGATTCCAGCAGGGGCCGTCCGCCGGCGCTCCGTCAGCAGTGACACGGTGGCGTCGGTCTCGACGGTGACGGTGCGTTCGAGCCCCAGCCCGCCGCGGTATCGACCGTCGCCGCCGCTTGACGGACGCAGCGCGTACCGCTCGACCCGGAGCGGATACTCTGTCTCCATCGCCTCGACGGGCGTATTGAGCGTGTTCGTCATGCCGACCTGCACGCCGTCCATCCCGTCTTTCTCGGGTCGGGCACCGAACCCACCGCCGATGGTCTCGTAGTAGGTAAACTCACCAGTTCGGTCGCCGATGATGAGGTTGTTCATCGTTCCCTGTCCACCGGCGGGAACTCTGTCGGGGACTGCCCTGGCGAGCGCCGCCAGTGTGACGTCCATGACTCGCTGGCTCGTCTCGACGTTGCCACCGACAACTGCGGCTGGCGCATCCGGGTTGAGCACCGACCCCTCGGGTGCGGACACAGATACCGGCTCGTAACAGCCGTGGTTTGGCGGGATTTCCGGGTCGGTGATGGCTCGGACGACAAAGTAGACCGCGCTCTTTGCGACCGAGAGCGGCGCGTTCAGGTTGCCCGCCACCTGGTCGGCAGTCCCGGTGAAGTCGACAGCTATCGAGGCCCCATCGATGGTGACGGCCACGTCAATCGGGATGTCGGTATCGGTCACACCGTCACCTTCGAGGATATCCTTCGCGCGATACGTTCCGTCCGGGAGAGCATCGAGTTCAGCCTCGACCCGCTCGCGGGAGTACTCGATGACGGCATCGAACGCGTTGAGCAGCGTCGGCCCGTGTTCTTCGAGGAGTTCACCGACGCGTTCCTCGGCCCGGGCGTTGGCGGCGCGCTGGGCCCGGAGGTCTGCCTCACGCTCGTCTGGCGTCCGGACGTTGGCACGGATGAGGTCGTGGACCGCCTCGTTGGGTTCCCCGCCGTCGACGAGCCGAACTGCCGGCAGTCGGAGTCCCTCCTCGTAAATCTCCTGTGCGCCCGGTGGCATACTCCCCGGCGAACTCCCGCCCACGTCGGCGTGATGAGCCCGCGAGACAGCGTATCCAATCACCTCGTCGTTTGGTGCGATCGTCGAGACGAGCGTGATGTCCGGAAGGTGCGTCCCGCCGGCGAACGGGTCGTTGACGATGAACACGTCGCCCGGTTTCGGGTCTTTTTCGAGGACAATATCCACCGCATCGGGCATCGCGCCGAGGTGGACCGGGATGTGTTCCGCCTGTGCGACCATCCGACCCGACGCGTCGAAAAGCGCCGTCGAACAGTCCTGTCGCTCCTTGATGTTCGGGGAGTACGCCCCGCGGATGAGCACGTGGCCCATCTCGGTTGCGACACTCTCCAGCTGGTTCCTGAGGATTTCCAGCGTTACAGGGTCGATTGTCTCCTGTCCGTCACTCGATGTCGTAGCTTCGTCGTTCATATGTCGCTCACCGCCGCTGTCAGTGTCCCGTCATCGCGCACCTGGACGTTCCACGCCGGTGGAATGACGATTGTGCTCTCATCGCCCTCGACAATCGCGGGGCCGTCGATGCTATTCTGTGGTTGCAGTTTCGCTCGCTCGTAGACCGGGGTTTCGCGGACCTCGTCGGCGAACACCGCCTCCCGAGAGCCCTTCTGTGGGTCGCCTTCGGCAGTGTATTTGACCGGCGGCGCGCTCCGTTCGACGGTCGTCGTCACGCGACAGTTCACCAGGTCGACCGACTCGTCCGCCCGATAGCCGTAGGCAGACTCGTGGGCTTCGGCGAACCGCTCGCGGGCGTCTGCGGTGTCAAACGGTCGGTCGACATCCACGGTAAGCTCGAAACTCTGGCCGGCGTACCGGAAGTCGGCGGAGTACCGTACTGTCGCCGCCTCGCGGTCACTGACCTCAGCCAGCAGTTCTTCGGACAACTCCTCGTAGACTGTGTCAACATTCTCTGGGTCGACCGCGTCGAGTGACCGCTGATACGTCCGTACTGCGTCGCGCTTCTCGTCGGCCGCGAGCAGGCCGTATGCCGACAGCACACCTGAGGCGCGTGGAATCACCACCCGGTCGATATCGAGGCTATCCGCGATGGATACCGCGTGCATCGGCCCGGCACCCCCGAACGCGGCGAGCTCGAACTTCCGCGGGTCGTACCCACGCTCGACGGTCACAGAACGGATGGCCCTGGTCATGTTCGCGTTTGCGACGCGGTAGACGCCACGGGCGGCTTCTACGGGCCCGTCGAAACCCGCCTCGTCGGCGAGATCTGCAAGCGCGTCGTAGGCCGCATCCGAATCGAGCGAGAGTTCGCCACCCAGACTCGTGCTCTCACCAATATAGCCCAGCACGAGATTCGCGTCGGTGACCGTCGGCTCAGTTCCGCCCTTCCCGTAGCAGGCAGGGCCGGGGTCGGCTCCGGCAGAGCGCGGTCCGATGCGGAGTGCGCCCCCGGCGTCGACCCAGGCGATGGACCCGCCACCTGCACCGACTGTTTCGACGTCGACCATCGGCGTCTTGATCGGCCGCTCGTTGATGACGCCCTCCGTCGTCCGTTCGGCTTCGCCATCGCGGACGAGACTCACGTCGCTGGAGGTCCCGCCCATATCGAACGTAACGAGCCCGTCCTGTTCGTCGGCTGCCATCGACCCTGCCCCAACGACCCCGGCGGCAGGGCCCGAGAGGACGGTCGTCACGGCGTTCCGCCTGACAGTGTCGGCATCGGTGATGCCGCCGTTGGCCTGCATAATTCGGGGCTGTGGGACTCCGAGTTCCCGCGCTCGGTCGGTGAGGCGACTGACGTAGTGGTCAATTGCCGGGCGTACGTATGCGTCGACGGCCGTCGTTGACGTTCGTTCGTACTCGCGGAACTCAGCGAGGACTTCGTGGGAGGCTGAGACGGGAACATCGAGTTCGTCGCGCAGGATTTCTGCCACCTGGCTTTCGTTTTCCGGGTGCGCGTATGCATGCAAGAGCGAGACGGCAACGGACTCGATATCTATTTCGCGCAACTGCTCGGCGATTGACCGCACTTCGTCCTCGTCGACGGGCTGTTCGACGCCGTCGGTGGTCGTCCGCTCGGACACTTCGAAGCGTCGGCGTCTGGGAACCAGCGGTGTTGGCTTTTCGGCGGATAGGTCGTACAGCGACGGGCGGTCTTGGCGGCCGATTTCCAGAACATCCCGGAATCCATCGGTTGTGACGAGTGCCGTCTTTGCGCCGTTCTCTTCGAGGAGCGCGTTGACTGAGACGGTCATCGCATGAGAGAACTCGCTCACAGTCTCCGGGTCGATGTCGGCCGCGTCACAGGCCTTCTCGATCCCGGCGATAACGCCCTCGCTCTGGTCTTCAGTGCTCGGGACTTTCGCGGTCACGAGTTCGCCGTCGAGCGACAGCGTCACATCGGTGAACGTTCCACCGACGTCGACGCCGATCCGCCGGTCTCCCATCTACAGCACCCCCGCGACGCTGAGCAGCGTCCGAACGCCGAGCCACACGACGATGAGCGTCACAATCGCGCCGAGGGCGTTCGCTATCGACCCGTTCGTGTACTCGCCGAGGAGGTCCCGCTGGTTCATCGCGTATATCAGGAATACCGCGACGATCGGCAATAAAATCCCGTTGACCACCTGTGCAAACACGATGATCTGGACGGGGCTGCCGCCCAGCAACACCGAAAGAACCCCGACACTGAGGATCGTCCCCCAGACCGCACGGAACTGTGTGCTCTGCATATCCGAATCCCAGCCGAGTGCACCTGTGGTCGCCCACGCGCCCGCGAGTGGTGCTGTCGTCGCGCTCGTGAACCCGGCGGCAAAGATGCCGATGCTGAAGAACAGTTCGGCGTACGGACCCGCGATGGGTCGCAGCTGTTCGGCCATCCGGCCGATATCGCTGATCTGGGTTCCTGGCTCGAACGCTGCAGCCGCGGTGACCATAATCGTAATCGTGATCACGCCGCCTGCGACGATCGAGAGCACCGTGTCGATGCGGGAGTGGCCGATATCGTCGGGACCGCTCCACCGCTCCTGGACGTTACTCGCATGCAGGAACAGGTTGTACCCGACGATGGTCGTTCCGATGAGGCCGGTGATGAGGTACAGCGACCCCGAGGGGATACCGGGGACGAACCCCATCGCAATCGCACCGGGATCGGGACCGATGAGGATCGCCGATGCTACGAACGAGAACGCCATCACGGCAACCAGACCAATGAGCGCTCGCTCGATCAGCTTGTAGCGCCCAGTGTAGAGCAGGAGTCCGGCCACGAGTCCCATCACGACCCCCCACACCGTCGAGTCGATACCAGTAATCGTCGCGAGCCCTGCGGCACCGCCGAGGATATTCCCGGCCTCGTAGGCGGCGGTCCCGACGCCGATCGCGCCGACAACGAGGAATATACTCACGTACTCGACGATCTGATTGTCGAACCGCTCTCGAAGTGCTTCGCCGAGCCCCTCCCCCGAGACAAGACCCAGTCGCGCACTCATTTCCTGGAGAACGATCGTTGCAACAATTGAGAAGACCATTGTCCACAGGAGTGCGTAGCCAAACTCCGCCCCGGTAACACTCGCAGTCGTGACCGTGCCTGGGCCGATGAACGCGGCGGCGACCATCGCTCCCGGGCCGACGGCTTTGAGTCGTTTTGTAATGCTCATGATTGTTGGTTTTGATAGCCACTGTCACGGTCCCAGCAGGTAATGAAAAACATTGTTAAGACCTGTGTGTGGCCGGAACATCGGTCGTATGAACCCTGTGTCTGTGTCACCAAGTGTGTGAACTAGTAAGAACTCCCACACCCACCGATTTGAGTCTGTTTACGTCCCGTGCCGGGGGTATTCACGGTTCTCGCTCTCTCAGTAGAACTTTCGAAACACTCTCGTCGACTTCAATTTCGAACGGGAGGTCGGCGATGCTACCACGGATGAACCGAATCATCAACCACCGCACCGACTCGGATGGGAACACCACGTGGAAACTCCCTTTTTCGTCCCGCCGAACGGTCAGGAACCCACACAGCGAGAGCCATTCGAGAACATCTTCGAGCGAATCGAACCGCTCAGCGTATTCCTGAGCGTGGTACTGTGCCACCTGATCGATCATCTCGAGAACCTCCTCGTCCTGTTCTGCCGGATCGCTAAACTGACTCAGGAGTGCGTGAAGCAAGTCGACGTCCAGCAAGACGTGCTCGCCCGTCGAGAGCATCTCGTAGTACGTCTGGAGGTGGTCGCTGTCACTCGCGTGTGCCGAGTCGAAGTTTGCCGCGTAGAATGCGATTGCCTCGCGGATCAGCTGGCTCTGGCTTTCCCCAGTTCGGTCGGTCAGCCCCTCTAACGTCGCCTTGGTCTCCTCGTCGAGAGAGACGGTGACGCGGTCGGTTGGCATAGTGCCCCTCCTCACTGGATGGCCTTAATATCGTGTTGTTTGGTGACAGAGCGCTCTCAAGCATGGCAGCGAGACCAGTGCGTCAGTGTCTGCGGGATGTCCGTGATGTGTCTTCGTGAGGCCCAGCCGCCGGCCCATGGCGCTCACCCGAAATCAGCGCAGAAATAAGTAAATATTAAATCATTCACCAACAAATGAGTTCAGAAATCTGGTGTTTATTATTGAACCATTCATCCAGCACGCGGCAACTGAACCATACCTCTCCCGACAGGTGTCGACGTCCCGAACGAGCGGCCACGCTTAGCGCCACCGTTCATAGCGATAGCTTCGCGCCCGGGAGCAGCAGATGAGAGACGCCGGGAGTCCACTCGACACGGCTCAGGTTCTTGTTGTCGGTTCGACGACCTGGAGCGAGCCGTTCTCAGAAGCTCTCACAGCAAGCACCGAGGCCACTATCCGCACTGTTGAGACGACATCGGAAGCCCTCGATACCGTTCGGCAGCGCTCGGTCGATTGTCTCGTCACGGGAGCGTCACTCGATGACGAAAGTGGGATTGGGCTGGTCCGACAGCTCCGAGAGTCGGCTCCGGCCCTCCCAGTCGTTCTCGGGACCACGGATGGAAGCGAAGCCCTAGCGAGTGAGGCAATCGAGGCCGGCGTTTCCGACTACGTTCCCCTCACAGGAACGGACGGCCTGCGGATAGACGAGTTGATTGAGCGAACCGGGAAGGCGCTCCAGTCCGCTCGGCAAGCGATCACGCAGCGCGAACGGGCACGGCAGTTCGACGCCGTCTTTCACGACACACAGACGGCCACGTGGGTCCTCGATCCGGACGGCTCGCTCACCCGTGTGAATCAGACGGGACGAGCAATGCTTGATGCGGACGCAGACACGGTCATCGGTGACCTGTTCTGGACGCTGCCGTGGTGGTCACAGTCCGACGCGACAGAACGCGACATCCGGAACCTCGTCGCGGCCGCACGCGACGGGCAGTTCGGTAACGCAGTCGTTCACCGGCCGGCCACGGCTACGGATCGCGTTATCGAGCTTTCAGTCCGGCCGGTCGAGAACGACTTCGGCGAGGTCACCTCGATCGTGATTGAAGGGATCGACATCACGGAGCAGGTCACCCTCGACCGTGACCTCCGTCAATCTGAGGAACTCCACCGGGTCACGCTCAGCAATATGACCGACACCGTCCTCATGACGAACGAGG
Source organism: Haloarcula sp. JP-Z28 (assembly GCF_011440255.1). Lineage (NCBI taxonomy): Archaea > Methanobacteriati > Methanobacteriota > Halobacteria > Halobacteriales > Haloarculaceae > Haloarcula > Haloarcula sp. JP-Z28. Next base: position 12,879 of record NZ_JAAOHT010000019.1, read on the forward strand.
CCGGGGACTACACCTACGTCTGCCCGAACGTGCACTTCATTTTCGGCTACACCGACGAAGAGATCCGCCAGCAGGGAACGATCGACACGCTCCTTGGTGAGGACCTGTTCGACCGAGCGGAACTCGCCGAGAAGGGCGTTCTCAAAAACATCGAGTGTACCGTCACCGACAAAGCGGGTCACGAGCACACGTTGCTGGTCAACGTCCGCGAAGTCTCCATTCAGGACGGCACACTGCTGTATAGCTGTCGGGATATCACGAAACGGAAACGGCGTGAGGAAGCGTTGACAACGCTACAGGAGACCGCACGGAAGTTCCTCTACACGGAAACCAATCAGGAAATCGCCCAGCACATTGTCGATGACGTCCTCAGTGTGTTCGACGTTTCCGCGAGTGCCATCTATCTGCACGACGCCGAGACGAACGAACTCCGCCCGGTCGCACAGTCACAGGCGATGACCGAACACCACGGGCCGCTCCCGGCCGTCCGAACGAATGCCGACACACTTCCAAGCCACAGCTTCGTCAAGGATGAGACACTCGTGTTCGACGATGTCCACACGTCGGACCGACTGGAAAACCGGGCAACCGACCTCCGTAGTGTCATGTTCATTCCGCTCGGCAACCACGGCGTGTTCGTTGCTGGGTCGACGGCCGTCGGGGCGTTCGACGACGTGACACAGGAACTCACCGACCTGCTTGCCGCCACCGCCGAGGCTGCCCTCGACCGGGTCGCCCGGGAATCCCAGCTCCGGAAACAGGACCGCGAACTTCAGCGACAGAACGAGCAGCTGACTGCTCTGAATCAGATCAACAATACGATTCGGGAGATCGACCAGACGATTGTCAGCGCCGAAACGAAGGAAGAGATCACCCACACTGTCTGTGAACGGCTCACTGACACAGACCGATTCAAATTCGCGTGGATCGGGAGCGTCAATCCGGGCGGTACTACCGTCGAACCGCGAGCGTGGGCCGGCACCGAACAGGGGTATCTCGACAGTCAGTCAATCGCGGTCGCGGCCTCCGAAACCGACCCCGCGGGCCAGACGGCTGCGACCGGCGACGTGACGATGATATCCAACGTCGCCGCCGATCTTCGGAACGCGCCGTGGCGGTCGGACGCGCTCACGCGTGATTTCCTTTCTGTCCTGAGTATCCCGCTGGTGTACAACGACCTCAGGCACGGGATTCTCACCATCTATGCGGACACGAAAGACGCGTTCGATGAGACAACGCGCACAGTGTTACACGAACTCGGCGAGACGATCGCCTCGGCACTCAGCGGCATCGAACGGAAACACGCGCTGCTCACGACGTCGGTGGCCCGCGTCGAGTTCGTCATCGATGACGAGCGGTTCCTCCTGTCGCGACTCGCCCAGTCAACGGGATGTACTATTGCCTACGAAGGCGGAATCCAGCACGCACCGGCCGGTAACAGCGTGTTTGTGACGGTCGAAGACGCTGACGTGCAAGCGGTCGCGGCGGCTGCGGCTGACATGACGACGATCGACGACGTGACACAGATAAGTGACGACGACACTGACAGCGGCGTCCTGCGGCTGGAGCTGTCACAGCCGTTCCTCGCGCTGGAACTCGCCGACCACGGCGCTATCTTCCGGGAAGCGACCGCAGACCCGGAGGGAACGACACTCGTCGTCGATGTGCCCCAGAGCGTTGACGTTCGAAACATCGCACAGTTGGTCGACAGCACGTTCTCCGGCGTCAAACTCAAGCGCAAACAAACGCTTGAACGGGGTATCGAGCAGGACCGCAGTTCGGAGTTTCTCACGGACCTCACGGAGCGACAGCTCGAAGTGATTCAGACCGCCTACTACAGCGGCTACTTCGAGTCACCGCGTACAAACTCCGGTGAGGACATCGCATCGATGCTTGCGATTTCGCCACCAGCGTTCTATCAGCACGTGCGGACCGTCCAGCGGAAACTGTTCACAGCACTGTTCGAAGAACGGAGCGTTTCGGGCCGGGAGTCCTAGAGGGGTTCAATAATGAACAACCAACTCTACCCCTGCCCCTTTGTTTAACCTCTGAATATTCCTTTGATGTCCTTCTATTCCTTAATCGAGTACTGGCGGTCGGACACCGCCACTCGTGAATACATATGAGAGATGTAGAGCAAGACCACGGCGAGAAGACACCGTACGAGTGCTTTGCGTGTGGCAAAGTCATCACTGCAGTGAGCCAACCGGAGAACTGTCAGGACTGTGGCGGCGAAATGCGCAACCGACTGACACCACTTGAATAACGATGGGACCAGAACTGAGCTCCGCCTCTTCGTCGGACAATTCGTCGACGCCGTCCGAGCCCGAATCAGCGCTCGAAACAGCCCGTCTGCAGCTCCACCGGGCCGCGGACCACCTCGATATCGACCCGAACATCGTCGAACGACTCAATCATCCGCAAAACGTCCATGAGGTCACTGTCCCGATCGAGCGGGACGATGGCACAGTGGAAGTGTTCACCGGCTATCGGGCCCAGCACGATAGCGTCAGGGGACCGTACAAAGGCGGGCTTCGCTATCACCCCGACGTGACGAGGGACGAATGCGTCGGGCTCGGAATCTGGATGACCTGGAAATGTGCGGTGATGGATCTCCCCTTCGGCGGCGCAAAAGGGGGTATCGCGGTCAATCCGAAAACGCTGAGCCGAGACGAAAAAGAACGGCTCACCCGCCGGTTCGCACAGGAACTCCGTGCGGTCATCGGGCCAAACCGGGACATACCAGCCCCGGATATGGGAACAGACCCACAGACGATGGCCTGGCTGATGGACGCCTACTCCATGCAGGAGGGTGAAACGATACCGGGGGTCGTCACCGGTAAGCCACCGATTGTCGGTGGGAGTGAGGGGCGTGAAGACGCGCCCGGCCGGAGCGTCGCGATTATCACACAGCAGGTCTGTGAGTACTACGACCAGCCGCTGTCTGAGACCACGGTCGCAGTACAGGGCTACGGCAGTGTCGGTGCGAATGCCGCACGGTTGCTCGACGAACAGGGCGCGACTGTCGTCGCGATCAGCGACGTGAACGGGGCAATGTACGACCCCGCCGGTATCGATACGGCGACAGTGCCATCACACGACGAGGAACCGGAGGCGGTCACCGAGTACGCCGACACCGTGATTTTGAACGACGAACTGCTGACGCTGGATGTCGACGTCCTCATTCCGGCAGCGCTCGGGAACGTCATCACCGAGGCAAACGCGGACGACATCGCTGCGGAGTACGTCGTTGAAGGGGCGAACGGCCCGACTACGTCTACCGCTGATTCGATCCTCGCTGACCGGGACGTCGTCGTGATTCCGGACATTCTGGCGAACGCCGGCGGCGTCACGGTGAGCTACTTCGAGTGGCTACAGGACATCAACCGCCGGTCGTGGTCACTCGAGCGAGTGAACGACGAACTCGACGAAGAGATGCGAGCGGCCTGGGACGCAGTCCGAACGGAGTTCGAAAACCGCGATATCACGTGGCGCGATGCGGCGTACATCGTCGCCCTGTCCCGCATCGCGGAGGCCCACGAAGCACGGGGGCTCTGGCCGTAACACTGGGTCCGCTGATTTCATACGGGGGCCACACCGTCAGTCGGGGGTGAGAAACCGCTACCGGCGCTTCCCTCAGTAGCAAAACTCGAATCGTGCCCCGCCAGCAGCCCCTTCCGTCACACGGACGGTCCAGCCGTGCGCTTTGGCGATGTCCTCTACGATCGAGAGCCCGAAGCCAGTGCCTCCCTTGGTAGACGTAACGCCGTGTTCCAGTACGTCCCCACGCTTTGCCGGGGGGATCCCATCGCCGTCGTCCGCGACGTAGAACCCCTCACCGCCGTCTAGCTGCCCGACGGTTACCGTGACAGCTTCCCCGCCATGCTCGATAGCGTTTCTGAAGAGGTTCTCGAACAGTTGCGTCAGCCGGCCGGCGTCACCAGCCACTGTCGGGACCGTCTCAGCAACCGTCAGCGTTGCTTCGACGGTGTCGACGTATCCCCAGGCCTCCGTCGTCACGGTCGCAAGGTCGATCTGTTTCGTATCCGTAACCGTGGTCTCACCACGCGCCAGCGTCAGGAGGTCGTCGATCAGCCGCTCCATGCGGTCATGTGCCGCCTCGATCCGGTCTACGTGACTGAGGTCGCCCGACTCCTCGATGATGTCGAGAAATCCGATGGCGATGGATAGCGGATTCCGGAGGTCGTGGGCGACGACACTGGCGAACTCATCGAGCCGCTCGTTCTGTCGCTGTAGTTCGGTTTCCCGGCTTGCGCGGGTGAATGCCGCCTCGACGGTCGCGCCCAGTATCTGGAACAGGTCTACGTCTGCTTCAGAGAAGATCTGTTCCTGTGGCGTTCCGACACCAATAAGCCCAAACTCTCCCAGTGGCACGAACAGGCCACTTCTGAGGCTCCTGTCAGCTTCGCCGACCGACGCCACGGACTGGATGTCGTCGTAGCGACGCATTTCTGACGCCGCAAACGCCTCCCAGGCAAGCGACTCATCGGACTGCAACCGTGGCAGTTCACCGAGCAGTTCGCTCGTGGCAGCACTCGCCGTCAGTGGAACAAGCTCGTCTGTCTGGTCGGCGTACTCCCAGATCCCGGTGAGTTCGAATCCGAGCGTCTCGACAGCAGCCTCGATAGCGATGTCGCCGATTTCCGCACTCGACTGTGCGGCACTGAGCCGCTGTGCTGTTTCCTGCAGTGAGCGGAGCTTCGACTCTAATTGCTTCTGTTCAGTGATATCCTCTAGAACAGCTAGTACGTTCGTTATTTCCCCGTCGGGAGCAGCGATCGGGGCAACCGACAGGAGCAGATCTAGTTCCTCACCGGCTTTCGTCTTCCGTCGAACCTCCTTGCCCCGAATCGGCTCGCCGCTCAATACGCGCTCTCGGTGGGATTCAAACTCAGCTTGCTGCTCGTCCGGGACAATCGGATTGAACTCGCCAAGCACCTCCGCCCGTGACCAGCCGAACATATTCTCGGCCCCGTCGTTCCAGCGGGTGACCGTTCCGTCCGTGTCGATTTCCATGACAGTGAGTGGCGTCGCCTCGATGAGTGATTCAAGTCGCTGGTTCGTCGTCTCAAGTTTACGTTCCCGCTCGACCTGTTCAGTTACGTTGCGGGCGATACCGACGATCCGGACGATCTCATCGTCAAGGATAACTGGCGCGAGGCTCGTGTCCCAGAACCGTGCGTCGTCAGCGATATCCAGTTCTTCCCGATACGAAATCGGCGCACGCTCCTCGACACAGCGCGTGTAGTTCGCCGCGAGTTCAGCACCACGTTCATCACCGAAGATGTCTCGTGGCGTCCGTCCTCGAACGTCCTCGGTTGTGAGTCCTGTCTGTGACTCGTAGCCGGGGCTGAGTCGAGCAAACTCGAACGCTCGCTCGTCACCCGCCGTATCGACGTCAAGCATGAATATGGCGTCACCGGAACTGTTGAGCAGTGCCTCGTACTCTTCAGCAAGTTCCTGGTGCGCTCGTTCCCGGGCTTTCCGCTCCGTAATATCCTGAAAAACGCCTCGAAGAACGGGCTCATCGTCTTGTGGGTCGTCGACGCGTTCTCCCCACGCCCGAACGTCGCGCACGTCGCCGTCGGTCCGAACGATCCGGAGATCGATGTCATACGGTTCCCGGTCCGCAATCGTCTGTTCCACTGCCTTCGAAATCTTGTCTCTGTCGTCAGGATGATAAAAACCAAGTGCGTCATCAAGTGACGGCTCGTACTCGTCGGCAACACCGTGAATCCGACGGACGCCGTCAGACCAGTCGAGGCTGTCCGTGGCCGGGAAATACTCCCACACACCGATATCCGCGATGTTCTGCACCCGCTCGAACAGGAACTCCTGGCGCTTAAGATCGGTCTGGTCCTGCATCCGGGATATTTCGGCGCTTACAAGCTCTGAGAGTAGCTTCACAAACGTTCGCTCAAGCGCCCCGAAGGGTGCGACTCGTGTTGTCGGACTCGAAAAGTTGACTGTCCCGTACCGGACCCCATCGACGATGAGTGGCACGCCGATATACGATTCCAACTCCAACTCACGATACGCAGGGTGGGTCTCTTTCCCTTCAGTGACAGCGTCTGCGAACGAACAGACCGCATCTGTTCCGACCACCTCCGCGCAGTACGTCGATTCGAGGTCGAACTGGTCCCCGGATTCGATTTCCGCATCTGGGGCGTGTACTGCTCTGACTGTGTAATCGTCGCCCTGAACGTGTGAGACGATTCCGATGTCGAGCCCGAGTGTCTGACAGCCCAGATCGAGCAGTTCTTCGAGGCGCGTCTCGGCCGAGATATCACCCTTTGCCATGACGGTCTGGAGTTCCCGCAGTGCATCCCGATCCTGCTCTAACTGTCGTTTCGCCCTGCTCTGTTCGGTAATGTCTCGGGCAACGACGAGCACCTGCCGGTCAGCGTTGCCCCGGAACGGTGTGACGCGGACATCTAACGTCCGCTTGCCGCCGTCGGTCGTCACATCGAGTTGCAGGTCCGTGTCGTACAATCCTGTCACGCCACCGTCGGTCTCGATATCATCGACCGTTGATTCGACCGCCGTTGTGAACCGCTCCGTATCGGATTTGGACATCCGGTCTCCAACGACCGCTTCCAGCTGTTGTCCCGTTATTTTGGTCGCTCTGTCTCCGCTAACCAGTCGTCTCGAAGCGGTGTTCGCGAACTCGATTGTCCCTTCGTCATCGAGAACGAACACAACGTCGTGGATATTTTCGAGGATGGCTTCACTGCGCTCTAACTCCAGTTCTCGTTCCCGCTCCGCCGTGGTCTCTTGTGAAAAGACGGTCAGACCGTCATCGTCGGGAAAGGCTCGTATTTCAACCCAGTAATCCAACGGCTCGCCAAGGTACTGTTCGCACGACACCGGGTCGCCGGTCTCCATTGCGGTTCGGTATTTCTCTTCGAGTTCCGTTCCAACTATGGAGGGAAACTCTTCCCAGATGACTGTACCGACGACAGCGTCGGGGTCGCGGTTGACGCGCTTTGCCATCTTCTCGTTTATATATTCGATACGCCATTCGTTGTCGACAGCATAAATCCCGTCAGTTGCCCGCTCAAGCGTTCGTTGGAAGCGGTCTGACAGTCGCTCGGCGGCCGCTTGCTTGCGAGCGGCCTCGGTGAGCGTCTGGATACGGCTCGCGAGCAACTCGAAACTGTTCTGACCTGCGTGGACCGGAACGTAATCGGAGACACCCGCCTGTGTCGCTTCGCTGGCGATTCGCTCGCTCCCCCGGCCAGTAAACAGGATCGTCGGTCGTTCGTCCTGTTCCGCTTGTAACCGGTCCAGAAGATCAATTCCCGTCCCGTCCGGCAATGAGTACGATGTGACCACACAATCGATAGCCGAAGTTGCAAGCAGGTCGAGAGCAGCCTCTATAGTCCCGACTGCTGTGACGTTAAAGTCAGATGAGATATTCCGGAGTTTCGTCTGCGCTAACTCAGCAAAGTCGCCATCGTCGTTTACATACAAAACGTGAATGGTATCGGGAGTCCCGTCACCGGCATAAGCCATTATTACAACTATGCATCGAGATTTTATGAATCAACCGCGCCAGTTTTTATATATGATATTCGGGTGCCCCATATAGCTCTGTACTGCTCGGTTTAGTTGGATATTCGGGTCCAGCATGCCACCGGCTCATACCGCTACTGAGTCACACTATGACACCATCAAAGTATATAATCTGATACTTGGGTCAGCAAGTTTATCGTTCGAAGTTAGGTACATCCGATATTGTGTCAGAGATGACGAGTATCCTTGTGCTTCATATTGATGATGAACCCGATTTTCTGGACGTGGCATCGGAAATACTTGCACAGCAATCCGATCAACTCAAGATAATAACCGCAGCGAGTGCTGCTGAAGGGCTCGATAAACTTGCTACACGTTCTGTTGACTGTATTATCAGTGACTACCGGATGCCTGAGAAAGACGGTATCGAACTCCTCAAAGCTGTCCGTGCAGAGTACCCTGACCTACCGTTTATTCTCTTCACTGGGGAGGGGAGTGAAGCGGTCGCCAGCGACGCAATTGCTGCCGGTGCAACCGATTATCTCCGAAAAGGGCACGGAACGGAACGATACGAACTCCTCGCAAATCGTATCGAAAACGCCGTCGAACAGTACCGCACCAATCAGCGCGCTGTCGAACTTGAACGGGTTCGCGCGCTCGTCAGCAACATCGACCAGGCTCTCATCCGGGCGAGTTCGCTCTCGGAGATCAAAACTCGGGTCTGTGAGATCATTAGCAACTCTGAACCCTATCGTTTCGCATGGATCGGCGAGCGTGACCCTGAGACAGACCGAATCGAGCCACAGGCCTGGGCCGGCGTCGAGGACGTGTATCTCGATACTATTGTTGTCACTGCGGATAACTCTCCGACTGGACAGGGTCCTGCAGGCACGGCCGTCCGCGAACGACGTATTGCGACGTCGCAGAATATTCAAGCTGACCCGGCGTTCGAGGTCTGGCGAGAGGAAGCACTCGACCGCGGCTATCGAAGCACCGCTGCGGTTCCGCTAGAATACAATGACACGCTGTATGGTCTCCTGTGCGTCTATTCATCCCGTTCGTTTGCCTTTGCTGAGGACGAACAGGCATTACTCAGCGAACTTGGGAATAGCATCTCACACGCCATGCATTCGCTGAAGATCCGAGACGAACTGCGTGCAGAGCGGACATTTATCGATCAGGCGCTCGATTCGCTTGCCGACATATTCTACGTGCTCGATTCCGAAGGCAACGTCCAGCGCTGTAACGAACAATTCGAAAGGCTGGCCGGGTACGCCGACGAGGAGATATCTGATCTCGACGCACTCAGTCTTTTTCGGGAAGAAGAACGAGAGGGAGTCTCCGAGGCGATTGAGGAGGCGCTCACAACGGGGCAATCAACCATCGAAGCGGAGTTCCGTACCGCAGCGGGAAAGCGCGTTCCCCACGAGTTCACTGCTGACCGGCTAACTGATCAGGACGGTGACCTGATAGGGCTCGTCGGCACCGGTCGAGATATCTCCGAACGGACAAGACGTGAACGGGAACTGCAGGATCAAAAAGAACAGCTAGAGCAGTTTGCTGCAACTGTCAGCCACGACCTTCGGAACCCGTTAACGGTCATACAAGGTCGCCTGGCGCTCCTGCAGGCCGAACAGTCAAACGAGCATCTCGCTGTGATCGAGACAGCGACCGATCGGATGGAACGCATTGTCGAGGACCTCCTCTGGCTAGCGCGAGAGCAACAAGAAATCGGGTCACTGGAACCTGTCTCGATCGACACAGCCGCTGAGGCCGCGTGGAAGCTCGTCTCTGACCCTGCAGACGAAGCCGAACTGTACTGTGATTGTGGGGCCGATACCCAGCCACTGGTCAAAGCTGACACCGATCAGTTCCGGCATCTGCTCGAAAATCTGTTCAGGAACACGATTGACCACGCAGGCCGGGATGTCACTGTCGTTGTGGGCGGGATTTTCGGTGACGCCACCGGATTCTACATCGAAGACGATGGCCCTGGAATCCCTGCCGAGGACCGCGAAAAGGTGTTCGAGGCTGGCTACTCGACTTCCGAATCAGGGACTGGGCTGGGTCTCAACATCGTCAAACGAGTCGCTGACGCCCATGGCTGGGATATCTGCGCAACTGAGAGTTCGATGGGTGGGACACGATTTGAGATAACGGGCCTCGAACTAGTGGAATAACTCATTATTTAGAACCGTACTGTTTCGAACCGGTCATCGGGCTTCCTGTGCGCTGGTGGATTCACCCCTACTGAGTTACTTACCCCCACCGAGCTGGCTACGATTTCCCACTTCTCTGCCACGTGCTGCTGGATTGAATTGCCCTTCCGTTACACATTCAGGGACTCGGAACTACAGGAACTAGTACAGATGCAAGTGTCCGGTCATCGTCCACCTCGATGCCGCAATTGCGGACGCTCAGTGACCGCATAGCTAATAAAATGGCATAAAACGTCACAATCGTTATTTCGTACCAACTGTATGTTACTTAATGCGGTTCTGGTCCCCGCGCCACCTCCCCCACTGAATCCGATCACGTTCATCAAGCGGTCCGGGTCCAGAACCCGTCGACGCGGATACCGACTCCGAATGGTGCGGTGCACACCACTCCCCCCGGCTGCCCACCATTCCTATGCTATTGCATGGGGTGTACTTCTCACGTTATCAGATGGAAACAACGCCAGTAAAAATGAGCGGCTTGTAACCAAATCAACAGACGGCGTGGGGATATCATAAATACTTTATATACACTCGTATCCGAGCTAGGTGGGTTCTGTGCCCTGCCCAATCGCACTGGATTCACCCACACGATTGCTTCGGGCTGGAATCCGTCGTCGAAACCGACGACTTCCGATGGGACGTTGCACCCCATCTCTCCCACCCCCACAGCAACGTCCCATCCTTTTACGGGATTGGCGGAGCCGTGCGTTCCGGTGATGACTGCACTGAAATTACCACTATGCTAGGAGTTACCACAAAAAATATGTCGAACGGTGAATTACAATTATACGGGTTCTGGTCCCCGCTTTGGGCCCTTTCCTACTTTGCGCCCACTCGCCCCACCCCATGTCTCGGGTCCAGAACCCATCCGTGCCTCTGACTGCAGTGGGTGGCACACACGGTGCCCATCGCCACCCGTCATCCGCTTTCCTGCAGGAGCGCAACACCTACCTTTTCCAACCATGCTTCTGAGGGAACTGCTGTTACTGTGAGTCGGTAGCTTCGCTCGATCTAGTGAGGATATCCGCGAGTTCCTCGCGGTCGAACAGCTGTTCGCCTTCGGGAATTCTAATCCCAGACCTTTTGTGCTAGGAGGAGTTCCTTTAGCGGGGTATGAACGAGTTACGCACTGGATTGAGTTATGGCGACGTTCTTCTCGTCCCGAAACGATCACCGGTCGACAGTCGGAGCGACATCGACCTCTCAACGCCGCTTACTCCGACCGTCGAACTGGACACGCCGCTCGTCTCCGCGGCGATGGACACCGTTACGGAGGCAGAACTGGCAATCGAGCTTGGACAGTCTGGCGGATTCGGGGTACTACACCGGTTCCTGACGCCCGAGGAACAGGCCGAGCAGGTCGAGCAGGTGACGGAGGCAGGTGAACAGGTCGGCGCAGCCGTCGGCATCAATGAGGATTACGTCGCACGAAGCGCGGCCGTGATTACGGCCGGTGTCGATGCGCTCGTCGTTGATGTGGCTCACGGTCACCTCAACCGCGCGCTCGACGCCGTCGAAACCCTTGCAGACGAATTTCCTGACGCCGATATCATCGCTGGCAACGTCGCGACGCCAGCGGGTGTCGAAGACCTCGCTGCCGCCGGGGCCGACTGTGTCAAAGTCGGTATCGGACCCGGGTCCCACTGTACCACCCGGAAGGTCGCGGGTGCTGGCGTCCCCCAACTGACCGCCGTTGATGACTGTGCCACGGCCGCCGAAGACCTGGATGTCACTATCTGCGCGGATGGCGGGATTCGCACGTCCGGTGATGCGGTGAAGGCCCTCATGGCCGGGGCAGACACCGTAATGCTCGGGAGCCTCTTTGCCGGCACAGAGGAGGCCCCCGGTGTTGTCGTTGAAGTCGATGGGACGCGGTACAAGCGGTCACGCGGGATGGCGACCACCGCGGCGGCCGAGGACCGTGATGACAAGCAGAACAACGTCAGCGCCGACGAAGGCGTTGAGGCACTGACCCCGTACAAAGGCTCGGTCGCTGCTGTGGCCGAGGAGTTCTGTGCTGGCATCCGCTCCGGGCTCTCCTACTGTGGCGGGCATACCATCGCTGCGGCTCGCGACAAGGCGGAGTTCATTCGTGTCGCCCAGAGTGCGAAAGAACGCGAAGGGTTCCACACGGACCACGATTGGGAAGGCGTCAACGTGGAGAGTGAAGCGACACAGGTCCGCGACGCCGGCACCGAGGCGACAGTCGACAGCGACGACTGAACTGCTAGCAGGCTGTTCCAGAAGCGCGCCGACCCACCGCTGTCGGTGTAGCCGCCGTCGTTACTCGCTGTCTCCACCAGTCGCTGCCGGGCCATCGTCCGCTTCCTCAGCGCTCTGTAGCAAGAGATCGGTCCCGGCTGCGGCGACCATCCCGACACCAACCGCGCGCAACTGTCGGCGATACGCTGGCTTCACCGTGAGCTGGGACGCGTTCTCGAAGTTCTTCCCGATCATACGCTTGATAAGTTTGACACTGATCTGTGGGAAGAGCGCAGTTACGACGCCCTGAACGAGTACCACTGCCGCACTGAGTTTCCGGTTCTTTTGACTGCCCATCATACGTATAACTATAGTTGCAAGTGGGATTACCATTGCGCCTAATCCACTGCCGTGAGAAACGTAGAAATTGTTTTACCTCCCTTACAGCGAGCCAGTAGCTCTAGTACTCCGCAGGCTGGCTCTCTGTCTACCGACAGCTGTCTAATAGTGGCTTCTATCTGTCATTTCTGCATCGACCGTACTACGCCGTGCGGTCGTCCCGACACCCAGTTACAGCAATCAGTATGAAACCACACCGCTGGAACTCACCGAGTTGGATGCTACTCTCCAGACCTACGTCTTCGCCCCTCTCAGGCGTCTTCAGAGTTTCTCCAGAGCGTCTCCGGACCCGTTAGTTATCGTCTGTGCTAGCCGATGACTTCTGCACCTGCACCGCCGAATGCTTATATTCTGGAATTTCGGCGACAGGGTCGAGGGCATCGCCGGTCAGGGCGTTTGCGAGCGGATCCAGATAGTGGAACGTACAGAACACGACCCCGGGCCGAATAGCCGCCGTCACGGCCGCCGACACCGTCACTCTGCCGCGCTCGCTCTCGACGACGACAGTATCGCCGTCCTCGATATTCCGAGCGGCGGCATCGTCCGGGTGGATTTCGAGGACGTCCTCTCCACGCATTCGCATAAGTGTCTCCGACCGGCGGGTGAGCGCGCCGCTGTTGAACTGCTGGAGCGCGCGCCCCGTCGTGAGGACGAGTTGCTCCCCGGAGACGGCATCGGCTGGCGGCGTCGGCGAGACCGGGCGCAGCGGCGCGGTTTGCTGGCCCGAAGCGAACGTCTCCGTGTGGAGAACGTCGGTGCCGGAATCGGCGTCCGCCGGGAACGGCCACCGCTGGTAGCTGTCGCCGATGCCGTCGTAACTCATGCCGGCGTACAGCGGATTGACCCGCGTTAGCTCTTCGAACACCGCTTCCGGACCGTCGTAGTCGAACGCGTCTGACTGGCTGACCAGCCGCTGGCCGAGGCCGGTGAGGATGTCGAGGTCACGGCGAGCGTTTCCGGGCAGGTCAGCGTTCGGCCGCATCCGCATCACCCGCCGGTCAGTGTTGGTCACCGTCCCTGCCTTCTCCGCCCAACTGCTTCCCGGGAGCACGACATCGGCGTGGTCGACGGTCGCTGTCTCGAAGAGGTCGATGACGACGCAGAAATCGAGGTCGTCGAAACCGGCCCGGACAGAACTGGCGTTCGGTTCCGTGACAGCCGGGTTCTCACCGAAGACGACTGCAGCTTTGACGGAGTCACCGAACTGGTGTGTTGCAGTCGTCTCCGTCAGGCCGGGCTCGCTCGGCGGTTCGACGCCCCACTCGTCGGCGAGACGCTGTCGGGCATCCGCATCAGTAACGGGCTCGTATCCGGGGAGCACGTTGGGAAGCGCGCCGACGTCGCCGGCCCCTTGGACGTTGTTCTGGCCACGGAGCGGGTTCACGCCCGTGCCCGGGCGACCGACGTTGCCGGTCAGCAGCGCGAGGTTCAACAGCGCGTGCACGTTGTCGGTCCCACACGTGTGCTGGCTCATCCCCATTCCGGTGACAATCGCCGCGCTATCGGCCTCGGCGTACGCCCGGGCTGCCCCCCGAACGGTTTCCGGGTCGGCGCCGGCCACGTCGGCACCCGACCCGACGTCGACATCATCGAGATGTGCTGTCAGGTCCGCATAACCGGTCGTCCGTTCCTCGACAAAGGACTCATCGACGAGCCCCTCATCGAGGACGACCTTCGCCATCGAATTGAGCAGTTGGATATCGTATCCGGGGCGAACGTCGAGGTGGATGTCGGCGGCCTCGGTCGTGTCTGTCTCGCGCGGGTCGATATGAATGAGCGTGGCGCCGTTGCGAATCGCCGGTAGAAAGTACGAACGGAAAATGACAGGATGCTGTTCGGCCGGGTTCGCGCCGGTGACGAGCAGGCAGTCGGTTTCGGCGAGGTCATCGAGTGTGTTCGTCATCGCCCCGGCACCGAGGCGCTCGCTCATCGCGGCCACGGTCGACGAATGACAGAGACGAGCGCAGTTGTCGACGTTGTTGGTGCCGAGCATCCGCGCAATCTTCTGAAAGACGTAATTCTCCTCGTTCGTGCAGTTCGATGACGCGAAGAACTCGACGGCGTCTGGCCCGTGCTGGTCGATGACTTCCCCGAGCTGGTCGGTCACGCGAGAGAGGGCGGTCTCCCAGAGTGCGGTGACGAAACGCCCATTCTCCCGGACCAGTGGCTCGGTTAGCCGGTCTTCGTGTTCGACTACGTCGAATGCGGCTCCGCCTTTTGGGCATATCTCTCCTTTCGTGTTCACTGGCCCCGCTGTGCCGGTCGCCTTCCCGTTGCCCGCGTACTGTATCGTACAGCCAACGCCACAGTACGGACAGACTGTCTGCTCGGCCCGGGGATTTCGGTTCTGGTCGGTGCCCATTTCTATGTAACATAGTAGAAGCGCAGCTACAAGTAGTCAGGCGGTAAAACGTGGGCGATTTTATCACCGTGAGGATACCCATACCACTCGGACGCTGTCAGAGCTGGGGTCTGGACTGGTGTGGCTGGCCCTGTGTGCAGGTGCGCCGCCAGTTTCGAGAGCCACACCACATACTGTAATGGGACCTCGCTCGTAGTGCCGGTAGATGCGACCAGCTCTGACGACTGTGCAAGTTTTCGCGCTACTCGCGGTAGCTCTCAGTACACTGGTCTTCGCTGCGTCGTTCGCCGTCGACACCACCAGCGCCCGCCCCGAACCAGTGGCGTTCGATAACACTGTGCAACGCGGTGTTACGGCGGCCGACGAACAGATCGCCCGGAATCGGAGTATCAGCGTCCCCCGCGCGCAAGTCTTCTACTCACAGTACCGCTACGTCGTCAGCTACGTCGGTATCGGTCAGGCCGTGACCGCGCTTACGGAACCGGGCCACGAGCAGCAGTTCGGCTATCCACTTGCGGTGTACGTTTCAGACTACAGTGACAGGCCGGTCAGGTGCGGCGACGATGGCTCGCTCCGGACCGCCACACCGCCGGACTGGGTCGAAGCCAATCAGGCCCACTACGTTGTCGATGGCTCGGCGCGAGTCCCGTCCGGACCGGCAGTTGTGCCCTTCGCTGACCGGGACGATGCCGCGGCGTTCACCGAGACGTGCGGCGGGCAAATAATCGACTGGGAGACGCTCAAGACCTACTCGTTTGACCTCAAACAGGCGGCAGCAGTCCGAGAACAGGTTGGCCCGCGACGAAGCGATGCGGACGCCACTGTACAGGCGGCACGACAGCACCGAAACCGACCTGTCTCGGTCGAAGTTGGAGCAGACGCCCCGACGGTTCAGGCCGCCGTCGATGCGGCACCGCCGAATACGACCGTCGTTGTCCCGGCTGGCACCTACAACGAACAGGTGATGATAGACAAGCCACTCTCCCTCAGCGGTCCCGGAGCGACGCTTGACGGGGGCGGCAACGGAACTGTCGTGACCGTGACTGCCGACCGCGTCGGCGTCACTGGGTTCGAAATCACTGGCATCGGCAACACGACGGTCGGCGACCCGACACAGAGCAACGACAGCGCCTGGGACGCCACCGTCACGACCGCCTACGGCAACAGCGATGCCGCCGTGACCGGCCGGAACGCGTCCGGGCTCTACGTTGCGAACATCACTGTCGAGACACCCGCCAGCGGCGTCGTGCTGCGGCGGACACCCGGCGCGGTCGTCGAGAATGTCACGGTCAACGGGACGGCAGACTGGCAGGACGGGTTCATGGGCGTTATCGGGATGCACGGCCCGATTGTCGTGCAGGATTCGGTCTTCAACGGCGGGCGTGACGGCGTGTACCTCCACCGGGCCGATGGGACCGCCGTCCGGAACAACACGTTCAGGGACAACCGCTTTGGCGTCCACCTGATGTACACCTCCCGGTCGCTCGTTTCGGACAACGTTGCTCGGGGACAGGAGTACGCCGGCGTCGTCGTCATGACGAATCCCGTGGCAAACGCCATCGTCGGGAACGACGTGCGCCACTCCGGCAGCGGCGTCATGTTAGCCGGGTCCCGGAGCTATATTGCGCACAACGTGGTAGTCGACACTACGCAGGCGATGTCGACAAACGCCGACCGGTCACTGTACGAGCACAACGTCCTCTACGGGAATGACATCGGGGTGCGGGCCTCAACAGTCGTCCCGTCGAACATCGTCACCGAGAACGATTTCATCGCGAACGACCGTCACGCTATCTCGGGACCGGGGCCGCTGCGCGTGTACACGCACGACGGCAGGGGGAACTACTGGAGCGGCGCGTACGATCTCACTGGCGGGACTGGCCCGGTGTTGGCCCAGTCCTACTCGCCCACCGATTCTGTCGACCGCCGTCTCCACCAGACCGACGCTGCGGTCGTCCTCAGGGCGGCACCGAGTGTCCGGGGGCTCCGGGCGCTCCGCGGCACCACGCCCGGATTCCGCCGGGGCAGCATTGTCGACAGGGCTCCGCTGGCAGACCCTGCGAATCCTGAGACCGTCAGGCGTCTTCGAAACGAGACATCGATGGAGGGGGCAGCATGACTGGCGAGACGTACCTCACGGCAAACGAAATCACAAAAACGTACGGTGATGTGACAGCCGTCTCGGAAGTGTCACTCGACGTGCCGTCCGACGCCGTGACCGGGTTCATCGGCCCGAACGGGTCCGGGAAAACGACGCTTCTGCGCATACTTCTGGGCGTCGAGCGACCCACCAGCGGCACCGTCTCGTACAGCGGACCTGATGCCGAGCGGCAACTGGGTTACCTGCCACAGCGGCCGACCTTCCGGCCCGGGTTTAGCGTCCGGGAGACTGCCGCGTTCTACGCGGACCTCGTCGACGACGACCCGGACCGACTGCTGGAACGCGTCGGCCTCGAAGAAGTGGCCAGCCGCCCCGTGTCCGGGCTGTCCGGGGGCATGACGCGCCTTCTGGGAATCGCACAGGCGCTGGCCGGCGACCCGCCGATTGTGATGCTCGACGAACCGGCAAGCGGGCTCGACCCGGCAATGAGCCGACTGATATTCGACATCATCGAGTCGATTGCCGACGCCGGTCGTGCCGTGGTTCTTTGCTCGCACGAACTGCCGCTCGTCGAGGAGACAGCCGACAGGCTGGTAGTCCTTGAATCCGGCCGTCTCGTGCGGACTGGGTCGGTAGAATCGCTTCGGGAACAGACCGGCGGGCCGCTCCACGAGACGTTCACAGCGCTTCTGGAACAGGACCGAGCCACTATCGCTGCGCCGGAGGGAGAGCAGGCATGACGGAGGGCAACCGGTTCTGGACCGTTTTCGTGCGGGAAGTCCGCAGTGCGGTCAGGACACGCACCTATCTCGCACTCGGGCTGGTCACGGGGATTGTCCTGTTCGGGCTCGCTCATGCCGGTGGCGGCCCCGCCGGCGGCTACGTTCCCACCGTCGTTGATACACTCGTTGCCGTCGAAGTCCTCGTACCGACGCTTGCCTTCGCTGTCGGCTATCGCGCCATCGCCGACCCCGCCGTCCGGGGAGAACTCGACATACTTGACACCTACCCGCTTTCGACGTGGTCGTACGTCGGCGGGGTGTACGCGGGCCGTGCCCTGCTGTTGCTCACCATTGTCGTCGTCCCGTTGCTGGCGCTGGGCATCAACGTAGCGACGACTGCAGGACCGGAGACGACGGTGTTTGCGAGCCACCGCGGTGTCGATTCCCCGTTCCTGTTCATCCGATTCATCGCACTAACAGTCCTGTACGCGCTCTCGTCGCTGACTATCGCGTTCCTGCTGTCAGCGCTCGCCGGCAGCCGGGGCCGAGCACTCGTGCTTGCACTCGCCGGGCTGCTTGTCCTCACTGTCGGAAGTGACCTCGCGGTGTTCGCGGCGCTTGACACCGGCGTCACCACGGGCACGCTCGGCGGCGCGCTCGCCATGACGCCGGCGGGGGCGTACCGCGGCCTCGTGTTCGATCAGGTCCTGTACGTCGCTGTCCCGGGCCGCTCAGCGTTCGTCCCGACGTGGGTCGCCGCCCTCTCGCTCCTGTTCTGGTGGGGACTCACGTTTGTGGGGGCGATGCTTGCGACGGATGCGGCCTGATACTGACGGCTGTAAGCCCGGAAAGAATGACGTCCTCTGAATATCCCGCAGTAGTTACGGCCGAGAGTAGCAGTTCAGTCGTCGTCCGAGGCGGCTGCGAGCCCTTCGTCGACCAGCCGCGTGAACCGGTCGATGAGACGGTCCGTAAGCGATGGTCGGACCACCGCGAGCAGCCGCTGTGTCGCGTCCGGATCGCTCAGAGCCACGACAACACGCCCCCGTTCCCCGTACGACTTTTCGAGTATCGCCGCGTCGGCCAGTGCCGAAACGTGCCAGGAGACAGTACTCCGGGCGACGCCCAGTCGGTCGGCCAGTTCGTCTGCCGACAGGGACTCCGCTTCCAGCAGATGTAGAAGAATCGTCCGCGCGGTCTCCCGCCGGGCAAAGGCAAGCACACGTCGCTCCCAGGGGTCGTACTCCCGGCTGTAATAGTGCGTTTTACCCTGAATCTCTTCGGCGACGATATCGCCGGCACGGCGCAGTTTCCGCAGGTGATACTGTGCCTGCCCGGTCGCAATATCGAGGTCGGCCGCAAGTGCGTTGAAATGGACTCCCGGTTTGGAATCGACATGGGAACGCACTTGCTCAGTAACCGTGGACATAGTCTTCAAGATAGCTTTCCACCCACCGAGACAACAGGGTATCGGGCGTTCTCACCGCGTGGGAACTCGCCTACATCCCGCCAACCAGTTCTCGCGATATGTCTTCTGCGGGGAGGGTCTGACCGCCGTACTCTTCGGCAAATGACTCGGCGTCTGCGCTGTCGCTAAACGGAACGATAGCCGTCCCCATCGCGCCCTCCACGTCGGAGTTCGCAACGACGGTGAGTTGCCCCACCGGCGCGAACGCCTCGGCCTCCAGATGCCGGGAGATAATTGTCTTGCCCCCGTCGGTCCGAATCTCGTAATCGGTTGTGCTGTAGTCGGTCAGGAACGTCTCCGCGGGGGTCCACCCCGATTGCTCTTTGGCGAATCGGTGGCGATACGTGCAGGTCGTACTGCAGAACCGTGCCGGCGGGTCGTGGCCCTCGGGCGTGTTGTCTTGGTAGTACGTCTGGCCGACCGGACCCGGGTGCTGGTCGATGACCATCCCACACTGGTCACAGTTCTGGCCGCTTTCGATGCTGACCGGGTCGATTTCTTCACTGTTTCCCAGGCATCCAGAGAGTGACACGACTGCCACAGTCCCAGTCCCGGTCAAGAAGCATCGCCGTGTGAGGCCTGTTGCATGTTCAGACATACTAGATGCTACGCTGAACGACACCAAATGGTTCATGGTGCGACCGTCGAAACGCGGTCAGTCGGGGAGGCTCGGCGGCGCGACTGAATAGATCGCACTCAGTACCAGTAGCGCGATGAGGAAGTCGAACCCGTGTTCAGTGAGGTGGTGTACGACCATTGGGACAGCACCGAGGACGGTCCCGATGCCGACCACAGACCGAAATACCAGCAACCCGATAGCGACGGTCAACAGCACGTACGGCCGCGACCGGCGGCGGTATGTACTGACTGCGGCGATGGAAAACAGCGCCAGCGTTCCGAGCGCAGAGAGGCTCAGCACGGCGATCAACAGCGCCGTTTGACCGGGGCCGATCCAATCAGCCGTGGGTTGGAGCATCTTTCAAGAGTACGTTTCGAGCGGTCGCACTGGAATCGGTTTCGGTCGCAGTCGCTGTCGCGCCTGAATCCCAGTCTAGGATGTGTTCTGGACACCGATATCCCAGTGACTACCCGTTCGAACAGGTGTGTGGTCCTCTCAGGTCGCCACCAGAACCGGGCGTCCCGCGTTCTGGACGACCCGGTCGGTCACACTTCCGATCTGGTCGCCTTTGCTGTGGGAATGGCCGTGGTATCCGAGCACTATCAGGTCGGCGTCGACTTCGTCGGCATAGCTGATAATCTCCACGTACGGTTTCCCGTGGCAGCAACGAGTCGTGACCTCAACGTCAACTGCGTCGCCTCTTTCGGCGACTTCTGCGAGTTCATCGTTCCCCCATTCCTCGACCTCGATGGTTTCCAGCTCCATACTGCTCAGGGCCGGCTCCGCGTGTCGGTCCGTGTCGACAACGAAGACGGCGTGAAGCTCGGCACCGTGTTGCTCAGCCTGTTCAAGTGCGTGTGTCGCTGCGCGGTTCGCGTCAGCGCTCCCGTCGGTCGCAACCACAATCGTGTCGTACATACTAGAGTAAGGGGCGCCATCCTATTTCAATCCGCTGACGAATCTCAAACGATAATAATCTGTTGTCACATACTGCGGCCGTCTACAGATCAGCGGCTAGATTTCGTCGAGATGCTGTCTATCGAGCTTTCAAGAGCGCATACGGCCTTTTGTCATGAGCCAGCGCAGTCATGGTTCGATATTTTCCCGAAAGTCGGGCGCCAATCCGGTCTGTCGGATACCGGCAAGCTCCGTTATCTCGAACTCGTAGAGTGCGACCCCGCCGGAGGTGGTAGCCGTCTGGAGCGTGTTGGGCCGCCAGGCGTTCTGTGTCATCGCCGTGATCTCCGACCAGTCGTCCTCTGGCACACTGCTGATATCGCCAGCCAGCATCACGCTCTGCCACTCAAACGCGGTGTCGATGTCATAGACGAGAAACCGGCCGCGGCCGGCCCGCTCAGTCAGTTCCGCTTTCTGACTTGATTCGCCCAGCAGGTAGGTGAAATACAGGCACGCCCCGTCGTCAAAGCCATACGATAGCGGCAGCAGATACGGAACATCTGCCGTCGGAAGCCCCAGAACTCCGGTTGAGTGTGTCGCGAGAAATGCCTGAATCTCGTCCTCGTCCATCTGTTCGAGTCCGTACTCCGCTAGTTGGTCGATTGTCATAGGTCGCGTCTGATCATCCAGTTACGTATCACGAATGCAACCCCACGCTAAAAAAAGTAGAGCGGGCGATTCAGGGCAGTTTGTCATGTGGCAGAGACTGCTGGACCGACAAAACCGCCCGTTACTCGTCGACCGGTAGTACGTATGCCCACTCATTTTCATGCAGTGGGAAGTTTCATGCGCCTCTATAGTGTCGGAATCCCAACATTAGCGCATGGACTACGATGAGTTCACCGGTGAAATACAGCACAGGCTCGAACTACCCGGCACTGGTGAGGCCGTTCGTGCGATTCGCGCGACACTGCTGCCGCTGGGACAGCGCATCCCGGAGGAAAACGCCGAGGACTTTGCCGCCTCGCTCCCGATGGAAATCAATTGGTACATGACCGGTGCTGTCCACGACCACGGCCAGCGGTTTGACTGGACGGAGTTCGTCGAGCGCGTTGCCGACATAGAGGGTGTTGACCCGTCGGACGCAGCGTATCACGCACGCGTCGTTGTTGACCTGACGCACGCTGTGGTTCCAGCCGCTGACTTTCAGGACCTCCGTGACCAACTGCCTGAAAGCGAGGGCGCTGAAAACTGGCGTGAACTCTTCAGAATGGTTGATGCCGGTGGCTGGGGTGAAGCCGAAGAGGCGCAAACTGGCGGTGGCCCGCAATAGTTCGCTGAAGACTATCAGATGGACAACCAGTAGCCCATCTCATGGTATTTTCCAGATGACTATTTTTCTGATACATTCTGCTCTTCTCTGTCCGATTGTTTCGTTCGCTCAAACTCTGGGAGACATACCAACAAAAACTGTTGTAAACGCGTGCGAGACACTCGAGACGCCGCCCTCAACAACTGGATTTCTAATAGCGTGAGAATCGCGACTGCAGTTTATTTACTGACAGCAACAAGGTGTAAACACAGCGATGTTTAATTCAATTCTGGTTCCGACCGACGGCAGCGAACACGCGACCCGGGCCGCTGAACACGGGGCAGCGCTTGCACGTGCGTTCAGCGCGAGCCTGCACGTCATGGCTGTCATCGATACACGAACAGCAGGCGGGCCATTCAGCGGCGGCGATCTCGAAGACGAGACACTCGACCGCATGACGGCCGACGCCGAAGACACAGTCACGGCCATCACAGACGCAGTGGACGCCGCTGGAGCGATACAGACGACTATCCGCACGGGTAATCCCGCCGACGAGATATGTGCATACCGCGACGACCACGATATAGACCTGATTGCAATGGGCACACACGGTCGCACAGGTGTCGGGCGATATCTCGCCGGGAGCGTGACAGAGAGCGTTGTTCGGCACGCCGATGTCCCCGTTTTCACTGTCCGCGTCACCGAACAGAGTCGCAAGACCGACTCCTACGATGATATTCTCGTCCCGACGGACGGAAGCACAGCCGCAACAGCCGCTGTCGAACCGGCCTGCGAGATTGCGGCGCAGTTCGATTCCCGCCTTCATGCTCTGAACGTCGTCAATCTTGGCGATGTTGCGACCGGTTCGGAATACACGTTGCCGACAGACCTGATTGATATGCTGGAAGCACAGGGTGAGAAAGTCACCGAGCGGATTGCAGCGCGAGCCCGCGAATCCGGCGTCGAAACTGTCACACAGGTCGTCGATGGATTCCCGGCGGCGGATATCCTCGATTACGCCGAGGAGAACGACATCGATCTGATAGTGATGGGGACGGCCGGTCGAACTGGGCTCAATCGGTTCATCATGGGAAGCACGACAGAACGGCTCATCAGACACGCCGACATGCCTGTGCTGGCAGTCAACGCCCGAGACCAGCGTGTCGACGAGGCCTGAAACAGGGACACTCGTTTCTGTCTGTCAGCGTCCGACTGCGTACGCTGTCCGCCATGTCCCCAGCGGGGCGGCAGGCAGATACGACACGACCATGCACTTATTGTTGTTCCTGTCGTGACAATAACTATGTCCGCGGAAAACCCGGTTACGATGACCGACGAGGAACGGGACGCGCTTCTGGACAACGGGGGGACGGGCGTCCTCTCGCTCGCCGACGGTGACGCGCCGCCACACTCGGTTCCGGTCTCATATGGGTACGACACGCCGACCACCATCTTCTATTTCCGGTTGGCTGTTGGGACGGAGAAGTCGAAAGGCGAACTCAGCGACCGTCCAGCGACCTTCGTGACCTATCACGAGACGGAGACCGGATGGCAGAGTGTGGTCGCCAGCGGTCGACTTGAAGACATCGAGCGGGAAGGAATCGAGACGGAAACGCTAGCGGGGCTCGAACACGTCGAAATTCCGATTATCGACATCTTCGAACGCCCACTCCGCGAAGTGGACTTCGGATTCTACCGTCTCGTGCCGGATGACCTCACGGGACGGACCGAACCCTAGTGCGAGACGGCCCCCCACGAATCACTCATCACTGGGGGTTACATTACACGATTTCAGGACTCACCGTCACATCGGCGTCTCGAAGTTGGTCTTGCTCGCTCATTTTGATGCGGCTGTCACGAACCAAACACGACCGTCCAACCGTCGAAACCAGCGTCTCAGCGCAGAACCGCCGTACTGTGGAGGCAAACACATATCAACACAGCGGCAGATCAGAGTTCCATGTCCGAAGCCGCCCACACGCAACCAACTACCGACGTTCTTTCGCGGCTCGACAGCGAGTCTGCTGGGCTCTCGGCATCGGAAGCCCGAACTCGACGCGACAGATACGGCGAGAACGAGATTACACGGGGGAGCGAACGGACACCACTCGACATCGCTGTCGCCCAGTTCGATAGCGCCCTTATTTTGGTTCTCGTTGCGGCCGCGATACTGTCCGTGTGGGCGGGCAACGCAGTCGACGCAGTGTTGATAGCCGTGATTGTGGTCGGGAACGGGCTGTTCGGCTTCGTTCAGGATTACCGTGCAGAGGGCACGCTCGAATCCCTGCGAGAATTGACCGCACCAACAGCGACAGTCCGACGCGACGGCCAGTCCGTTGAGGTCGACGCGACCGAACTCATCCCGGGCGACGTTATCGAACTGGAGAGCGGCGATGTCGTTCCAGCCGACGCTCGGCTGATTGACTGTCAGTCTCTGGAGGTCGACGAAGCAGCGCTCACTGGTGAGAGTACCCCGGTTTCGAAGGGAACTGACCCAGTAGACGCCGATGCACCGCTTGCGGAGCGTGAATCGATGGTGTACAAGGGCACGAACGTCACACGCGGTTCGGGCGTGGCCGTCCTCACGGCAACCGGGATGGATACCGAGGTCGGGGCCATCGCTCGCCAACTCGCGGGGACGGAGGAAACCGACACACCGCTGCAGACGGAACTCGACACGCTCGGGCGCACGCTCGGCATCGGCGTGATAGTGCTTGCTGCACTTGTGGTTCCACTCTTAGTCTTCCGGGGGACCGAACTGGTTCAGGCGGCACTCACCGCGATATCGCTCGCTGTGGCCGCGGTTCCCGAGGGACTGCCAGCGGTTGTGACGCTAACGCTGGCCCTCGGTGTCCGGAAAATGGCCGACGAGAACGCGCTCGTACGGCGCTTGCCCGCCGTCGAGGCGCTGGGCTCCGTCGATGTCATCTGTACGGACAAGACCGGGACGCTGACCGAGGGGCGAATGTCAGTCAGTCGGATCTGGGTCAACGACGCCGTTGTCGACAGTGACGAAATGTACGGGGACGCCCTGCCGGACCGCGTTGCTACGGTGCTCCGCGCAGGGACACTGTGCAGCGATGCGACGCTCGAAGCAGGCGACCCGACGGAGCAGGCCATCGTCACGGCGGCTACCGAGTCCGGAATCGATGTCGAACGCCTCCGTGAAGCGAACCCGAGAACGGACGAGATCCCGTTCTCGTCGGAGCGCAAGTGGATGGGCACTGTTCACGATGACACGGTCTACGTCAAAGGCGCGCCTGAAGTCATCCTCTTGAAGTGCGCCCGCGTCCTCACCGATACCGGTCCGGCGGACCTCACCCCTGATAGAGCTGAGCAGATCAGAGAACAGGTCGGTACGTTCGCTGACGACGCGCTCAGGGTGCTCGCAGTGGCGTACACAGAGGATGTCGACGTAGTGGAACGGGATGACACAACTGGCGATGCCGACGATGTCAGTGACGACCTGACCTTCGCTGGGCTGGTCGGTATGATCGACCCGGCCCGCGAGGAAGTCGCCGACGCGATTGTGGCGACCGAGCGTGCAGGCGTTGGTGTGAAGATGGTCACCGGTGACAACGTCAGGACCGCCGCAGCCATTGCCGGCGAACTCGGTCTGGGCCAGCGCGTGATGGAAGGCGGCGATGTTGAGGACTGTTCCGAGGACACGCTCCGCGACCGTGTCGAGTCTGTCGACGTGTTCGCACGCACGTCCCCGGAGCACAAGGTCCGGATTCTGCAGGCGCTGCAGGCAAACGGTCACACTGTGGCAATGACGGGCGACGGGGTCAACGACGCACCCGCGCTGAAAAACGCCGATATCGGTGTCGCGATGGGCGTCCGTGGGACTGACGTGGCTAAACAGGCCAGCGACGTTATCTTGCTGGATGATAACTACGCGACAATCGAGCGGGCAATCGAGCGCGGGCGAGCCATCTTCGATAACGTCTGGAAGTTCGTCGGCTACCTGTTGAGTGCCAACGTGGCCGAAGTCGCCATCGTCTTCATCGCCTCGCTCTTTGGCTACCTCGTCCTGCCGGCAGTTCAATTGCTGTGGATTAACCTCCTGACTGACGGGCTGCCAGCACTTGCGCTTGGGGCCGACCCCAAAAGCGGTGACGTGATGCAGCGACCGCCTAGGGACCCGGATCGCGGTATCGTTGACCACGATATGCTCGCCCTCATCGGGGGCACAGGGGTCATCTCGACACTGGTAATGCTCGGCCTGCTACTGGTCACGCTTGCCGGCGCATCCGCAGTCACGCCCTACGCGATGACAATGGTATTCACCGGCTTCGTCTTCCTCGAATTCGAAAAGCTGTACGTGATCCGCTGGCTCCGAGAGACACCGACCCTCTCAAATCGCTGGCTGGCGTCCGCAGTCGGTGGATCGATACTCCTGCAGCTTGCCGTCCTGTACACCCCGCTCAACGTCTACTTCGGGACGGTCCCACTCGGACTCGTCGACTGGGGGCTGATCGGTGGCGTCCTCTTACTCGCCTTACCGCTGTATCTCGCGGTTGCCAGCGGGGTGAAGCGGCTGTAACGGGTCGGGCCGCCCTCACTCCAGCTGTCCGTTGAGCACTTTCGCGGCGACTAGCACCGGGTCCCAGACGGGGCTGAACGGTGGGGCGTACGCCAGGTCTAGCCGTTCGAGTTCGTCGATAGTCATGTCTGCCTCGATGGCCGTCGCAAGCGTGTCGATACGTATCGCCGCCCGGTCTTCCCCGACGAGTGCGCCGCCCAGCAGGCGACCACTATTTCGATCGGCGACGAGGGTCACGTCAGTGTCGTCGCCGCCGGGGTAGTACCCTGACCGGGACCCAGCCGTGACCGTCGTCGACACCGGGTCGAAGCCGGCGGCGCTGGCCTGTTCGTGGTCGAGGAGGCCCACGCGGCCACATTCGAGGTCGAACGCCTTCACGACAGCTGTTCCGGCGATGTCGCCGACAAGTGAGGGGTCGCCGGCGACGGTCTGCCCGATTGCGCGACCAGCCCGGTTCGCGGTCAGTCCAAGGGGAACCCAGTCAGGCTCGCCGGTCACGGCGTGGCGGTCTTCGGCGCAGTCCCCGGCGGCGTAGACCCTGTTGACGCTCGTCGCCCCGTACTCGTCGACCGCTATCGCGCCTGAATAGCCAAGGTCGACCGGCGTGTCCGCGAGGAGGGCCGTGTTCGGCCTGATGCCGATACCGACCAGCGCGAGGTCCACATCGGTGGTGCCACCGTCATGGGCAACCGCCGTGACGCGCTCGTCTCTGTTTCCGACAATCTCCTCAACGGCGGTGTCCAGATGCAGTATCACGCCTTGCTCCCGGAGCTGGCGGGCAACGCGCTCGCCGACTGCTTCCCCGAACGGCGGCAGGAGGTGGCCCGACCGCTGGAAGAGATGTGTCTCGATGTTGTGAGCCTGGAACGCCTCGGCCATCTCGACGCCGACGTAGCCGCCGCCGACGATGGCGACTCGCTCCGGTGGTTCCCAGTCGGTGTACTTCTCGACGAGCGCCGTGTCGACGTACTCGATACTCGTATCGACGGCGAATTCCCCCGGCTCGGACAGCGCGGCACGAACCGAAGCAGCCGAATCAAGTCCGTGCATCGTGAACGCACCATCGAGTTCTGTCCCCGGTATCGGTCCAGTCATCGCGCGTGCCCCTGTCGCGACCAGCAGGTCGCCATATGGCTGGCTAAACGTCTCGCTGTCGTGGGCGACGGCAACCGTCTCGGCGTCGGTGTCGACGCCGACGACTTCGTGGTTCCGGCGGAGGTCGATACCCCGCTCGGCCGCCTGTTCGGGCGACAGCGAGAGGAGGTCCGTCAGCCGCTCGACAGTCCCCTTCACGTAATACGGTGTCCCGCAGTGGGCATAGGACACCCACTTGCCTTTTTCGAAGACAATCACGTCACGGTCCGGTGCCTCGCGGGCGAACTTGCTCGCAGCGCTGAGCCCGGCTGCGTCACCACCGATGACCACGAACGGGTCAGTCATACAGACTCTCGTCTCGCTACGGTACTAATGGTTGAGTGTGGTGTAGGTAACCCGTGATGCCGCTGTGCCCGACACGGATTCAACGCTATTCGTTGGTCTTTCCGCGCCGCAAAAACTGCCTGTCTCCCGCTGTCACGACTGCATATGGACGAGGTGACCAACTCTCACGCTTCCAGAGCCAACGATGACGAGCCCTGTGTGTCACCGGTTCGTTATTCCGCGTAGGATTCGATAAGCGCCCGGAGGTCATCTTCTCCTTTGACGCCGACGACTTCTTCGACCTGCTCACCGCCGGCAAACAGGATGAGCGTCGGCACGCCCCGGACGCCGTACGACTGAGCGAGTTGCTGGTTGGCGTCAACATCGACTTTGGCGACAGCCGCGTCAGTTTCTGCGGCCAATGTCTCGACGACGGGTTCGAGCATCTGGCACGGGCCACACCAGTCGGCATAGAAGTCCGTGAGGACGAGGTCGTACTTATTAACGACATCATCAAGCTGGTCTGCTCCGTCGATGTGAAGTGGCTCGTTTGTCGTGGTGGTTCCAGCGTCGGATGCAGTATCAGTTGCCATCACCTGAATGTACGCGGCAGCGTCAAATAAGTCTTTGTACAGATTGCACAATACTATGAATACTGCTGCCCGGCCAGACGAAGTGGGTCAGTTACCGCTTCACAGAGAGAAATCCGCCTGGGTCGGGGGCGACAGAGTATGATAGAGAGAAGGACGCGGCGTTAGCTTTCGACGGTCGGGGCTGTGGACTCGGACTGTTCGTACTTGTTCTCGAATTCCTGAATGAGCTGGCCCATCTTCGCGTACCAGTCGTTGAGCATCCGCTGCATCTCGTCTGCTATCTGCGACGGGTCTGTTGGCGAGTAGACGTGGTAGTAGCCGCCCTGGTCGTAGTTGATCTGATCTTTTTCGATGAAGCCCGTCTGGAGAAGCCGCTGGACGGCGCGGTACGCGGTTGAGCGCTCACGATCGACTGCATCGGCGAGTTCGTCGACGGTCAGTGGTTCCTCAGCCTCGACAAGCGCCCGAAAGCACTCCTTGTCGAGTTCCTTGAGTCCGTGGAAACATTCTAATAGGCCCTCACACTGCATATCCCGCCGGAGCTGTTCAGACATCGAATCTGGCATCGTTATCACCTTTTTCTACCCGCTACGCAGTTATAAGACTTGTGTACGGTTCGCACAACTGCACGCAAAAGCTGCCAGCGAACGGTTCGCTGGAAGCCTCGGCCAGCTTGTAGAATGAATGACACAAAGTATTTCTGCGGTAGCTCCCTCCTCACTGACAGAAATAGAAAACGAGGCCCTCGGAAATGATATACGATCACACTGCTTTGGCAGCCACGCGACACATGCGGCCCAGTGAGGTATGAGCAGGTCTGCATCTCGGACACCTTCCCCGGGCGTCACAGGGTTACTCAGGAGTGCGATCCGCACGGGTATCGCTGTATCCTTCGCCGAGGGAATCCGGAGGCGGAGCCCTGGGGCGGTTGTGAATGCTCTCATCGCTTTCGGGGGAGCGTATCTGCCAGACATCTTGGAACGGCGGTGTTCCGTTGAATTTCGGCCGTGGCAGCGGATTTACGTAGAGACAGCGATGCTGACACACGCTGTCGGGATGCTCGGCCCGTACGACGATATCTGGTGGTGGGACAATCTGACCCATATTCACTCGGCGACGGTTCTTGGTGGGCTTATTCACGTACTCTCGCGGCGGTTGGGCGTAGACCCGGAGCAGCGGGTCATTACCGGTGTCGTTACCATGGGCATCCTCTGGGAATTCATGGAGTACATTATTCACGCTTCGTCGCGCCGAGTCGGTCTCGAACCAATACTCGTCTCCTACGGAAAGACTGACACGCTGCTCGATCTCGTCTCCAATCTCGTCGGCGCAATTCTCGTTCTTGTCTTCGGCGACGCTCTTCTCGGGAACCTTGTTCGACGCGAGACTGAATGATTGTCTTCTCTCGTCGATCTCCCTCTGTCTTCTCTATGTTGAACAGTCATCATCCTCATCTGACCGCATCTGGAGATTGGTGACTGTATACCCAGCATTTACGACTCTATTCCTATCAACTCTGGAGTGTTTCTACAGCGCCACGTAACCGTCTCTCTGGCGCTGCTTCCGGACAAGTTATTTTTGCACACTATTTACACTACTAGCCCACATTAAGAGGGTTAGTACGGGGTCCAAGAGTGAAGCGGCTCCGACCGCGGACTCCCGCTATCGGCGTCCCGAGTGTGAGACTCCTCGAACGCTAAATGTGCTGGACAGTCACATGTAAGCCACCGGGGAGGCGTGCGGGATTCCATGGGCGGGCTCGGCTCAGAGCCCGTGGAAGCACTCGCTACCGGCGCAGTTTCCGTGCTACTCTCTACCCGTGTCGGTCCCGAGGAATTGGACACTAATCCACATTCAGCCTACAGGCTACAGTCGCGTCTTCGACGCTTAGCCGCCCTTCTGTTCGATTCCGTATTTCCGAGATCGCGCCACACTACTGAGAGTGTATCCGAAGAGATTTTGCTCTATAGGCACAATACAATACACGAATGACGCTCCCAATCGACCCGAGCCAGATCGACCCTGAAGACATCGGCGAACAACAGGCGACGCTCGAAATGAGCCACGAGGACGCGATCGAACACGTCCGGGACGTGTTCACTGACGCCGGATTTGGTGTCCCCGTCGAGTTCTCGCCCTCCGAAATGCTCAACGAGAAGATCGACGCGGACCGTGACCCATACTACGTGCTGGGGGCCTGTAACCCCGAAGTTGCCGACCGTGCCCTCGATGCGACGGATAACAAACTCGGCGGCCTCATGGCCTGTAACGTCGTCATCTGGGAAGAAGAGCCCGGGCAACAGCGTGTCTATCACGTCTCGATTATGCGTATCGCTCGCCTCGTCGGGATGGCACCCGACAACGAGGAGATGGCAGATATCGTCGCCGACACCGGTGAAATCGTTGACGAGGCGTTCCAGAACCTCTAATGGGCTATCACACCTTTGATGCCGGCCGGGCCGACAAGCTCGAAGACGCTCAGGAACGGTACCGTTCCCTCTCCGCTGAAGAGCTCTGCTGGGCGCTGTCGGCCAGTAGTGACGAGACGGTCGCAGACCTCGGGAGCGGGACCGGCTTCTACACCGACGATGTTGCACCGGCCGTCGACCACGTGTACGCCGTGGATATCCAGGAAGCGATGCACGACTACTACCGGAAGAAAGGCGTCCCCGACAACGTCGACCTCGTGACGAGTGCGGTTGACGACCTCCCGTTCGACACCAGCAGTCTCGACGCGGCGTTCTCGACGATGACGTACCACGAGTTCGCTAGCGACGGGGCGCTGCGCGAGGTCGCACGAGTGCTCAAGCCTGGGGGGACGTTTGCTATTGCCGATTGGGCGGCTTCTGGAAGCGGTCGCAACGGCCCGCCCGTCGATGAGCGGTTTTCCGCTGCCGAGGCGACGGATGCGCTCCGCCAGCACGGGTTCACGGTCGAGTTTGAGGCGGTGCGACCGGAAACGTTCCTGCTCGTTGTTAGTGCTGACTAACGGGGCGGCACTGGCCACCGGACACGCCCGGTTTTTTCCTCCAAGAGCCGGTTCGGGAACAGGACTGGTCGGACTGTTACGCTCGAACCTGTTGGGCGTTAACTGGCGAACAGCCGGCGCTCTGCCCGCTCATGCTCGGCGGCTAATACGTCTACCAGTGGGGCGAACGGCGTCATCTCATCTATTCCTCGGTCCGCGCTATCATCGACTGCAGCCGTCATCACTGGCTGCAGGTCGTTCAGGATTCGCTGGGCATCCGTGTGGCCGAGTGAGAGGAGACGCTGAGCCGCGCCCAGCAGTCCGGTGACGAACCCGTGACAGCACAGCAAGCAGGCCTCCCGGACAGCCACGTCGGCCAGCCCCGTCGCAACGCCGAGTACGACGGCGTAGTTCCCGGGTGCGTCGTCGGCATCAACGCGCTCCGCGTAGCGGTTCAGGAGCGCCTCGTCACGTAGTTCCGTCTGGAGCGAGAGCAACCGGTCGCCGGACTGTTGGGCGCTCTCGCGGAACTCTGCGGCCAGCGTCACGGCCGACAGGCGCTGGTCGGCATGACAGATCGCCTCGATATCACCGTCGGTCGCAGCGGCGTGTGCTGCCCGGAGCGCGACGAGTTCGGCGGGGCCGATTTGCCGTCTGAGGTACGTCGACAGGAGCCCTTCGAGGTCTGTCGCGTCTTCGACCCGGTCGTCCTGAATGAACTGTTCCAGCCCGTAGGAGACGGTGTAGGTCCCGACTGGCAGGAACGAATCCGCGAGGCGGAACGATTCAAGCGTTGCGACGTCGCTCATTGGTCCCCTCCGTCAATAGTACGAACGCCGTGGTCATGGGCGTGACTGGTCCCGTTGTGACTGTGACCACTACCCTCGTGGCCTGTCCCGTCACCGTGGGTGTGGTCGACCCCGTCATCGTCGAACGTCGTCGGCGGTACGTGCTCGTACCGCATCGGTACGTCCCCGGGGAGCAGGTCGGCGACCGTGTCTTCCATTCGTTCCTTCGAGTCGGTCACAGGGAATAGGGCCTCCTGCTCGCGGACCGCGAGGTTCCAGTGTTTGTTCCCGACCGCGTGCCCGAGCTCCAGCGCCGCGGCCGGTGAGATATCGCTGTCGGCGAAATCGAGCACGAGGGCCTCGATTTCGGCGAGTTCGACAACGACGAAAGTGCCGTCCTCAGCTTCAAGTACGTCGCCGTCCGCGAGGTCACGGGCAACCAC
Organism: Haloarcula sp. JP-Z28; assembly: GCF_011440255.1. NCBI lineage: Archaea > Methanobacteriati > Methanobacteriota > Halobacteria > Halobacteriales > Haloarculaceae > Haloarcula > Haloarcula sp. JP-Z28. The sequence continues at coordinate 45,473 of NZ_JAAOHT010000019.1, forward strand.
GATACCGAGGTCCCGGCCGGCTGTCGTTTCAGTCCGGACCCGCGAGCGCTGGCGTTCGGTGTCCGAGAGCACGACAGTAGCGTGGGCCGATGCCTCGACGGTTTCAGGGATAGCATCGTCATCGCGATGGCCGAGATAGGTGTCTGCGACCAGCATCAGTACTTCCTCCCGGACGGCGCAGGGGCGTCCAGTAGCTCAATGCGCGCGTGGTCCCAGGCCGCGTGGAGCGTTGCCTGAACGGTCTCAGCGCGGTCGCCAAGGGCACGGACTGCGACCCCGGCACCGTTCGGCAATGCTGTTGCACCGGCCCGAGCATCACCGTCGGTGACGACCGCGTGGAGCGCATCGCTCAGTTCGGCCTCGTCGTGGTCCGGCGCGAGGACGAACGTCGTCCCGTAGACGGTGAACTCACCGAGGACGCCGGGGGCTGTGGGGTCCTCGTCTCCCGGCGTCAGGTGTGTCGCGTCCTCGAACAGGTGCCCGTCAGGTCCGGTCGCTCGCACGCGCGAAAGGTACCGTTCGAATTCGAAGCGCTCGCCTCTGGCGAGACGGCCCGGGACGACTACGTCGCTGACCACGGCAGTCGCGCCGGGGGCCAGATCGACCGAAAGCTCCTGCAGGTACCGGGAGTCAGCGTGGAGGATTGTCGGCTCGGGCACGTAATCCAGATGACCGCCAGCGCCGACGCTAAGCGTCGTGTCGGCGGCGGCGTAGTTACACGTCATCGTCTGGACCTTCGTCGAACTCTGGGTCGAGACGTGTGCGATGGCCTCGTCCCCGACGGTTATCGACACGTCATGGCGGTCACCCTGCGCGACGCCGCCGGTCGGTGACTGGATGAATACGGTGTCGGCCTCGGGGAGTGGGTCGTAGCCCAGCGTTCCTGAGATGTGGAACGGGACTGTCGCGTAATCGTGGACAAGGGTCGTCCCGTCGGCTGTCCGTTCGAAGGTCAGTTCGAGCACGCCGTCTTTCCCGGGGGACCCCACAGCGGCCTGTGGCACGGCCTCGGTCGCATACCCCTCGAACGCCGGATGGGGCGCGTCAGCGGCCATCAGGCGAACAGCACCCCGTCACGGACGTGCGACAGCACCGTGTCGATGTTCGTCTCGTCTTTGCAGTTGGTGAAGACGACGGGTCCGTCCCGAACCTCGTTTGCGTCGTGTTCCATCACGTCGAGGTCAGCGCCGACGTGGGGCGCGAGGTCAGTCTTGTTGACGACGAGTAGGTCACAGTCGACGACCCCCGGGCCGCGTTTTCGGGGGATATCTTCACCTTCCGCGACCGAAATGACGTACAGCGAGTAATCGGCGAGCTCGGGGTTGAACGTCGCCGCGAGGTTGTCGCCGCCGCTCTCGACCAGCACCAGGTCCAGCTCTGGGTGGTCTGCCAGGAAGGAATCGATTTGCTGGAGGTTCATCGATGGGTCTTCGCGGATACCTGTGTGCGGGCACGCGCCTGTCTCGACGCCAGCGACGAGGTCTTCCGGGACGACCCCGGCGAAGCGCTCGCGGAGCACGTCTGCGTCTTCCTGTGTGAGGATGTCGTTGGCGATGACACCCACATCAAGCCCCTGGTCGCGCAGTTCGGGAACGAGCGCGGTCAACAGCGAGGTTTTTCCGGAACCGACCGGCCCGCCGATACCGACCGTCGCCACGTCGCGGTGTGTGAGACTCATTCGTCTGTCCCCGCCGAGTCCCCGCCATCGGTCGCCGCCTCTGACTCCGTCGTTTCGTCGTCAACGGACCCAACACTGTCGGACCGAATCGGGTCGTGAACCGTGACCAGTTTGGTTCCGTCGGGGAACACCGGTTCGACCTGAATCATGTCTATCATCTCCGGCACGCCGTCCATCACGTCCTCGCGGCCGAGCAGTTTCGACGCACCGGACCGGATTTCGGCGACCGACTGGCCGTCACGACCGCGTTCGATGCACCAGTCGCTGATGTAAGCGACGGCTTCGGGGTGGTTCAGCGGGACACCGCGTTCCTTGCGGCGCCGCGCGACCTCTGCGGCGGTAAAGACCGTGAGTCGTTCCTGTTCTTTGGCTGTGAGTTTCATAGCAGGTATCGCTGCGCAAGTGGGAGTTCGGAAGACGGTTCACAGGTGACGTGCTCGCCGTCGACCCGGACCTCGAAGGTCTCCGGGTCGACCTCGATGTCATCCGGACAGTAGCTGTTGTACACCATGTCGTCTTTGCCGGGCGTCCGTGCGCCCTCGATTGGCACGACGCGGGAGTCGAGCCCGTACTCCTCGTCGATGCCGGCCTCGGCGGCCGCCGGAGAGACGAACGACAGCGAAATGGCGTGCTTGGCTTTGCCGACCGCACCGGCGCGTTCGCGCTGGAGAATCGGCTCGCAGGTCATCAGTGACCCGTTGGCTTCGCCCATCTCCGAATGGACCGGGAAGCCGCCCTTGAACGTCATCGCCGGCTTGACGCCGAAGAACGCGGGGTCCCACAGGCAGATGTCGGCAAGCTTGCCGGGTTCGAGTGTCCCGACGTGCTCTTCGATGCCGGCGCTGATAGCAGGATTGACGGTGTACTTGGCGATGTAGCGCTTGATACGGTGGTTGTCCGCGCCCGTCCCTTCGTCTTCGGGCAGCGGGCCACGCTGGGATTTCATCTTCGAGGCTGTCTGCCACGTCCGCGGGATGACTTCAGCCATCCGCCCCATCGCCTGGGAGTCGGAGGTCATCATCGAAATCGCGCCCATGTCGTGGAGCACGTCCTCGGCGGCGATGGTCTCCGCACGAACGCGGGATTCGGCGAAGGCCACGTCTTCCGGCACGTCAGGGTTGAGGTGGTGACACACCATCACCATGTCCAGGTGCTCGTCGAACGTGTTGTCGGTGTACGGCATCGATGGATTCGTCGACGACGGCAGCATGTTCGGCTCGCCGACCATCTCCATGATGTCCGGCGCGTGACCACCGCCAGCGCCCTCGATGTGGAACAGGTGCATCGTCCGCCCGTCGACAGCCCCGAAGGTGTTCTCGAGGAAGCCGGCTTCGTTCAGCGTATCGGTGTGCATGCACACCTGCACGTCCTCGTCTTCGGCGACTTCGAGGCAGGTGTTGATGGTTTCCGGGGTCGACCCCCAGTCTTCGTGGAGTTTCAGCCCACAGACACCGGCCTCGACCTGCTCGCGGAGCGGGCCCGGGTCGGAGGCGTTGCCCTTCCCGTAGAAACCGACGTTGACCGGCCACGCCTCGGCGGCCTGCAGGAAGCGCTTGACATTCTCTGGCCCGGTAGTACAGGTGGTTGCGCCGCCGCCGTACCCCCCGCCGAGCATCGTCGTGATACCGCCTGACAGCGCGTGTTCGTGAAGCTGTGCGGAGTTGAAGTGAATGTGGATATCGAGGCCGCCGGCGGTTGCTATCTTCCCCTCAGCCGGATAGACATCCGTCGACGGGCCGACGACCATGTCGACGCCGTCCATTGTGTCGGGGTTGCCGGCTTTCCCGATGCCGGCGATTTCCCCGTTTCGAATGCCGATATCGGCGGCAACGATACCCAGTATCGGGTCGATAATCGTCGCGTTCGTCAGCACCCAGTCGAGTGCGCCCTCCGCCTGTGTGACGCCGGGAGCCATTCCCAGCCCGTCCCGGAGCGTTTTCCCGCCGCCGAACACTGCCTCGTCGCCGTGGGTGCGTAGGTCCTCTTCGACCTTGGCGAACAGCTCCGTATCGCCCAGCCGGACTTTGTCGCCCGTCGTCGGCCCGTACAGTTCGGCGTAGTTCTCGCGGTCAATGTCGCGTGTCATTGGTCGGACTCCGTGTCGCCGTCGTCCGGTGCCGCCTCGCCTGTGTCTCCAAATCCTGCCGCACGCATGCGTTCGACCGCGTCGCCCGTCTCGCCGTCGACGCTCCCGTTGACAAGTCCGTTCATCCCGTGGGCGCGTCGCTTCCCACCGATTTCGACGAGTTCGACCGTTTGCTCGTCACCAGGTTCGAACCGGACAGCCGTGCCGGCAGGGATGTTCAGCCGCATCCCCATGGCCGCTTCGCGGTCGAACTCCAGCGCCGCGTTGGCCTCGAAAAAGTGGAAGTGCGACCCGACTTGTGAGGGTCTGTCGCCGGTGTTCCCGACAGTCACTTCCGTCGTCTCTCGGCCTTCGTTCAGCGTCACTGTCCCTTCACCTGGAATGACCTCACCGGGCACGAGTCCATCGCTCATCGCGCCACCGCCCCAAGTGTTTCTGACTGTTTGTCTATCATCTGCCCTTCTCTTTGAATACACATACTAAAATGATTGCTCTCTGCGCAAGTGACGCCTCTATATCGAGAACCGGATTAAATGCTAAAGTTTCGGCCCTACATAAAGGGGTTCGACTATCGAACTGTCCTACTTCCCGAAGCCAACACGACTCACGTCCAGTCTGCCGGTGGTTTCGGTGACCGGCGACACTTACAGCGCGGGCGAGCATACAGCGGGTGATTTCGGGACGCAGAAGCCAGATTTGACTGACATCGGTCGTACAGGTCACTGCACCGGAACAACGCCAGCAGTTTGTTCTTTTGTCTCATTGACCGACAGCGGCACAAAATAGCGGAATAGTTCAAATTTTATCGGCAGCACTGCTGCTTTCGCTGACTATTCGTCATATCCTTTGACGACCTTATACTATCAAGACTATATGGTGGACAATATAAGATAAGAGTGGTAAACCTTATTTTCCCCCTCCCAGACGGCAACACTGTGAACGAAATCATGGACGAACGTTTGGATATTGTGAGTAAAGAACGAGAGATGGCCAAAGATAATGGACATGATAATCCTAACAAGAACCTAGTATCGGAGGGAGACGCATGAATCGCTCGTCTGTCAGCCGCCGTCAGTTCCTCGGCGCGAGCGGGGCCGCACTCGTTACCGGCCTCGCCGGCTGTTCTGCCGGTGAAGGCGGGACCTCGACGGACACCGCGAGCAGTACCGACACGCTCAAAATCGGGGTGCTGGAGGACCAGTCCGGGAACTTCGCCCTCGTCGGCGACCCGAAGGCAAAGGCGTCGATGCTCGCCATCGAGGAAATCAACGCCAACGGCGGTATCGACGGGAAGCAAATCGAGACGTTCCAGCGCGACCCACAGTCGGACAATCAGCGCTATCAGGAACTCACCCGCACGGCGATCAACGAGGAGAACGTCGACGCCCTGTGGGCCGGCTACTCCTCAGCAACCCGGGAGGCCATCCGCCCGATAATCGACCGCAACGAACAGCTCTACTTCTATACCACGCAGTACGAGGGCGGCGTCTGTGACGAATTCACCTTCGCGGTCGGCCCGACCGCCCGCCAGCAACTCGGCATCGTCCTCCCGTATCTGGTCGAGGAGTTCGGCCCGGACATCTACACCATCGCGGCCGACTACAATTTCGGCCAGCTCTCCGCTGACTGGGTGAAGGTGCTGGCAAACGAAAACGACGCGAACGTCCTCGGTGAGGAGTTTATCCCGCTCAGCGAGTCCTCCTTCGGTTCGACGATCAACCGGATTCAGGAGGCCGACCCGGACTTCGTCATGTCGATGCTTGTCGGGGCGAACCACACGTCGTTCTACGAACAGAAGGCCTCGGCCGGTCTCGACGTGCCAATCGGCACTTCGACGGCAATGGCACAGGGATACGAGCACCGACGGCTCGACGCCCCGGCGATGGCCAACATCTACGCGGGCGTCAACTACATGGAGGAGGTGCCGACCGACAGCAACACCGGCGATGGCGGCTTCGTCGACCGATACTTCGAGATGTACCCTGATGCCCCGTACCTCAACGAGGAGGCCGAGACCAACTACTTCTCGACGTATATGTACAAGAAAGCCGTCGAGCAGGCCGGGACCACCGAACAGCCGGAAGTCATCGACGCTCTGGAGTCGGGCATCGAACTCGGCACCGAGGAGGCACCTGAAGCACCGGAGGGTGAGACAATCCGTCTTGACGGCGCGACCCACCACGTCGACCACCACATGTGGATTATGCGCGCCGACGACGACCACAACGTCGAAGCCGTCGAGAACCGCCAGATCCCCGAGACGTTCCTCTCGGAGACGGCCGGCTGCAACCTCCCCGAGAACCCGGAGCAGACCCAGTACACCCCGGTGGACTACTACGAGGAGGCCGAGTAGGGATGGTAAACGGGATCAACCTCGCGCTTCAGTTCCTCGATAGCTTCGCGTTCATCGTGCTCGCCGCGGCGGGGTTGGCCATCATCTTCGGGATTATGGGCGTCATTAATCTGGCACATGGGGAGTTCATCCTCATCGGTGCCTACACCGCGACGCTGGCCGTGACGCAACTCGGCCTCCCGCTCGTCGTGGCGATGCTCGTTGGCGGTCTGGTTACCGGCCTCTTCGGGATTCTGACCGAGCGGGTGATTATCTCCGGAGCCTGGCCCAATTACATCAGTCAACAGACCCTGGGCCGCGATATCATCGAACCGCTGTACGACCGGCTGGCCGATTCCATGGTCGCCACGTTTGGGCTCAGTCTGATACTGACTCAGGGAGCTCGAATCAGCTTTGGCAACTCAATCGACCAGATAGCCACGCCGTTCGGCGCGATCTCGTACGGGGCGTTCTCCTACTCAACGTACCGGATCGTCTTGGCCGGCGTTAGCATCGGGCTGCTCCTGGCTACCTACTACCTGTTCACCCGGACCGACTTCGGGATGCGCGCCCGGGCGACGATACAGGACAAGGAAACGGCACAGGCCATGGGCGTCAACACCGACCGGATGTACATGCTGACGTTCGGCATCGGCTCGGCGCTGGCCGGGCTGACCGGTGCGCTGTTCGCCCCAGTCATCTCGATGCAGCCGACGCTTGGCGACCAGTTCCTGGTCGAGGCGTTCGTCGCCGTCGTCGTCGGCGGGCCGAGCGTCGTTCTCGGGACCGCGCTGTCGGGGGGCGTCCTCGGGGCGATTCTGGCCACGTTCTCGAACCTCTACGGGACGTTCATCGGCCGTATCGCGCTACTCGTCGCTGCGCTCATCGCCCTCCGGTTCCTCCCCGACGGCATCACCGGGTTCATCGAACAACTGCGGAAACGGAGACAGGAGAGCGACTAGATGTCGAGAAACAGTGCAAACAGCGAGGCGAACAGGTCGCTCCCGGGTCGGCTTCGCAGTCGGTTCGAGGGGCCAAACACTATCGGGGAATCGCGTGGGTTCTGGGTCGGCTTCGCCGTCGCTGTGGCGGCGCTCGTCGTCTACCCGGCCTTCGGTGACGGCTCGCAGTTGTCGCTGTTCATGGTGCTGGCCCTGCTGGGGCTTTCGCTGTCGGTCGTCTGGGGCTACTCGGGCGTACTGAGTTTCGGGCAGGTCGTCTTCTTCGGTATCGGGGCCTACACGTTCGGCGTCGTCTCGATCAACTTTGCGACCCCGGGGGGTATCACGGCCGCTGTCGTCGCCGGTATCGTCGGCGGCGGTGTCAGCGCAGCCATACTGGGCTACTTCATGTTCTACGGTGGCGTGCGGGATGTCTACGTGACCATCATCACGCTCGTCTCGACGATCGTCATGCACACCTTCATGGCCCAGACCGCCGGGTCCGAGTGGGCCATCGGTGAGGCGGCACTGGGCGGGTTCAACGGGATGCCGGACATCCCGCTGCTGACGCTCGGCATCGAAGGTGCCTCCTACCAGTTCATCTACAACCCGTTCCCGATGCGGATTATCGGTATCGGATCCTTTGAAATCAGCCCGTTCTACTATCTCGTCCTCCTCCTGCTGGTCGGGACGTACCTCGGGTTGCGGGTCCTCGTTAACTCCGACTACGGCCGCGTGATGGTCGCTGTCCGGGAGGATGAGGACCGCACCGAGATGTTCGGTTACAACGTGACCCGCATCAAGTTCGTCGTGTTCACGCTGGGGGGCGCGCTTGCGGGTCTGTCCGGTGTGCTGTACGCCGCACGGAACGTCTACATCGACCCGACCGTGTTTTCGCTGCTGTTCGCGACCCTGCCGGTCATCTGGGTGAGTATCGGCGGCAGAAAGAGCTTGCTCGGGGCCGTTGTCGCCACGCTCGCCATCGAATACCTCCGCATCTCGATGGCGGGTGAGCTGGCGCTAGTCCTGCTTGGCACCCTGTTGCTGGTGACGATTCTGGTCCTTCCGAGCGGCTTCGTTCCGTGGCTCCACGAGCGGATTGTCGAAACTCGACTCGGTCCGGGCGAAGCTGGCGGGGCCGACGCACCCGACGCGCCGAGTGAGGTGAGTGACTAATGAGTGATACTGAAACCGAATCCGACATCGACCCGCTTGGACCGAACGTCCGGCAAACCGCTGCGGAACTGGCAACGGGTGACAGAACGGAGACACTGCTACAGACCGACGGGCTCGTCAAGCAGTTCGGCGGGTTCACCGCCACTGACGACGTGGACTTCTCGGTCGCCGAGGGGGAACTACGCTGTCTCATCGGCCCAAACGGCGCTGGCAAGTCAACGTTACTGAACCTGATTACCGGGACGTACGAGGCCAGCGACGGCAGTATCTACTACAACGGCCACGACATCACTGACCTCGACCCACATGAGCGGGTTTCTCGCGGTATCAGTATGAAATTCCAGGTCCCGTCCGTGTACGGTGACCTGAGTGTCAGAGAGAACGTCAGGCTCCCCGTCCAGCAGTTCGCCGACGGGGAGGAGCGACGGCGGCTGGTCGCCGAGGCTATCGAGGCTGCGGGCCTTACCGGCTACGAGGACGTTGCTGCGTCGCAACTCTCACACGGCCAACAGCAGCAACTGGAAATCGGGATGGCCGCCGCGCTCGAACCCGAACTCCTCCTGTTGGACGAGCCGGTCGCCGGCCTCGACGTGGCCGAACGCGAAGCTATTGCCGAGCGGATCAGGCGGCTCAACGAGGAGGAAGGGATCGCCTTCATTGTTATCGAACACGACACCGACTTCGTCGCGAGCATCGCCGAAGAAGTGACCGTCCTGCACAACGGTGAGGTGTTCCGCGAGGGACCGATTGAAGAAATCGAATCCGACCCAGAGGTCCAGCGGATATATCTGGGAGGTGAGTCATGATGCTCGAACTCGACGAGGTTTCTGCAGCCTACGACACAACGCCGATACTGCGGGATGTGGACCTCTCCGTCGAGGAGGAAGAAATCGTCGGGGTGATGGGGAAAAACGGCGTCGGCAAGACGACGCTGCTGAAGACGGTGATGGGCTTGCTGGAGCCCAGCGAGGGGACCATCAGCTACGACGGCACGGACGTGACTCACGCGAGTGCTGACGAGCGCGCCCGGGCCGGAATCGGCTACATCCCGCAGGGCCGGGACGTGTTCCCCAAGCTAACCGTCGAGCAGAACATCAAGATGGGCGAGACCATCCGGTCGGAGAGCGACGAAACGCTGTACGACCAGATATACGATTACTTCCCCGTGCTCGAAGAACGGGCCAGTCAGGAAGCCGGAACGCTCTCGGGCGGGCAACAGCAGATGCTCGCCATCGGCCGCGCACTGGTCTCGAATCCTGACTTGCTCTTGCTCGATGAACCGTCCGAGGGCATCCAGCCCTCTATCGTCGACCAGATCAGCCAGGATATGCAGACGATCAACGACGACCTCGGGACGACGATTCTGTTCGTTGAGCAGAACCTCGGGGTCATCCGCGAGATGGCCGACCGCTGTTACGCGATGGAGCGTGGCACGGTCGTTGACGAACTCGGTCCGTCGACTATTGCCGACGAGGACGCGATTGCGGAGTACCTCGCGGTCTGAGACGGACTGCCGTCGCCGTTCCACGCTGCTGGCACCCGCTTTCGGACGGTCGCCTGCGGAATGACGCGTGGCGGTTCGGACGCGGGTGGACTGTCGGCTACCTAATTCCTTCCTGATTACACGCAAGCAACCGAATCAACAGGAACTTGAGTACCCACTGAACAGACCTGTACACGAATGTCCGATCGTGACTCATGGATATCGAACCTCGGTTTCGTGCTTGCTGCCGTCGGCGGTGCGGCAGGTCTGGGGAACATCTGGCGGTTCCCGTGGCTGACCGCCGGAAACGGTGGCAGTGCGTTCCTCATCGTCTACCTGCTCGTTGTCGTCGGCATCGGCGTCCCGGGATTGCTCGCTGAGTTCGTCCTCGGACGCTGTGGCCGACAGACGCCAACCGCGGCGTTGCGCTCGCTCACCGGCTCCCGCTGGGGGTCGTGGCTGGGCGCGTTTAACGTCCTCACAACGCTCGTCATCCTCTCGTTCTACTCTGTCGTCGGCGGGTGGATCCTTCGCTACACGCTCGTCTCACCGGTTGGGACGTACTTCGGGCAGCCCCAGCAGTACTTCGGGGCAATGAGCTTTGGCCTCGAAGCGGTCGCCTTTCACCTGCTGTTCCTCGGTATCGTTGCCGCCATCGTTTTCTTTGGCATAAGCAACGGTATCGAACGCGTCTCGAAGGTGATGCTTCCCGGTGTTGTAATTATCTTGCTCGGCCTCGCTGTGTGGACAGCCACCCAGCCGGGGACGGCCGCCGGCTACGCGTTCTATCTCAGTTTTGACGCCGAATACCTCGCCGTGAACTTCCTGAGCGTTATCGGGCCAGCGGCAGGCCAGGCGCTGTTCACCCTCTCGCTCGGTGCTGGAGTGATGCTGACGTACGCCTCGTATCTCGACGACAACGCATCTCTTCCGCGAGATACGCTGGTCATCGCTGTCTCGAACACGTTCATCGGTGTCCTCGCCGGCTTGGTCGTCATTCCGCTGTTGTTTTCCCAGGGTGTCGACCCCGGACAGGGCGGCCCTGGCGCATTGTTCGTCGCGCTCGCGACGGCATTTGCGACGCTTCCGGGCGGGGAGCTCGTCGCGACGGCGTTTTTTGCGACCGTGTTGATGGCCGCGGTGACCAGCGGTATCAGCCTGCTCGAAACGCCGGTGGCAACGCTCGTCGATAGCTTTGGCGTCCCGCGACGCCGGGCCACGGTACTGGTCACGGTCCTGCTTGCGGCCACTGGGAGCGGGCTGGCACTCACAAGCTCGGTGTTCCAGTTCGTCTCCGGCACGCTCGCAGACCTGATGTTGACCGTCGGGCTGTTCGCATTCACTGT